>CATIYX010000050.1 GCA_949739095.1 uncultured Clostridia bacterium
TAACAAAAGGGGAGAATATAAAATGAATTGGCAGGAAATTACCATACAGGTCAGTCCTGAAGCAGAGGAAGCTGTTTCTGGTATTTTATATGAAACAGGCGTCAAAGGCGTCAGCGTGGAGGACGATACGCTACTGGAGGAAGCGAACCGCATGACGAATGAATGGGATGTGTTGGATGAAGAGGTGGCGCAACGCTATCGGCGGGATACAGCGCTGATAAAGGCATATTATCCGCCGGACTGTTCATTGGAGGATGTAAAACAGCGAATTTTAGAAGGGGTGGAACGAGCGAAGGAATATTTGGATATTCCGGTGTTTGAAATTATGTCTGCGGATGTGGCGGAGGAGGACTGGGAAAACAACTGGAAGCAATATTATAAACCAGTGCCGGTTGGAAAACGGATTTTAATAAAACCTTTGTGGGAAACGTTGCAAAAAACGGAGCGAAATGTTATAATAGAACTTGACCCAGGCATGGCGTTTGGAACAGGGACGCACGAGACGACAAGAATGTGTCTGGAACTATTAGAAAAATATGTCAGCGCACAAAAAAAAGTGTTGGATGTAGGCTGCGGAAGTGGAATTTTGTCTATTGGCGCAGCAAAATTGGGCGCTGCGGAAACGTTTGCGGTGGATATTGACGCAAATGCGGTACGCATTGCCAAAGAAAACGCACAAGTGAACCATGTGGAGAAGGAAATTGAGGTTGTATGCGGCGATTTGACAGATAAGGTGCAGGGAACCTATGATATTGTTGTTGCAAATATCATTGCAGATGCGATTATCAAACTGTCATCTTCTATTGGACAGTTTTTAAAAGAAGATGGAATTTATATCACATCAGGTATTATTTTAAATCGTTTGGAAGATGTAGAAACCGCATTGCAGAAAAATGGATTTCAAGTCCATGAAATTTTACGGGAGGGAGACTGGGCTGCGCTGGTCTGCATGAGAGAAAAACAGGAGTGAGAACAGGTATGGGGAGATTTTTTGTTTTACCACACCAAATAGACGGCGATACCATCCGTATTGAAGGCGGCGACGCACAGCATATTGGAAAAGTACTCCGACTGAATGTGGGAGACGAAATTACAATATGCGACGGCGCAGGAAACGATTATCAGGCGAAAATCAGCAGGATAGAAAAAAATGAGGTACAAAGCAGGATTATCAGTCAGTGCAAGGCGGATACAGAACCGAAACTGCGTATGATACTATATCAGGGGATTCCCAAAGCTGCAAAAATGGATTTTGTGATTCAAAAAGCGGTAGAATTGGGTGTGGCAGAAATTGTGCCGGTTATGACAAAACGGTCTGTTGTTAAATTAGATGCCAAGGGGGCAAAAGGAAAAGTGGAACGCTGGAACAAAATTGCAGCGGAAGCGTCCAAACAATGTAACCGTGCCGTGATTCCGGAGGTCTTGCCGGTAATGAGCTTAAAAGAAGCGCTTTTCCATATGCAGCAGATGGAACTGAAGCTGATACCCTATGAGGCAGAGGAAAAAACAGGATTGCGTGATGTACTGGAGCAGCATTCACAAGTAGAAAGTGTTGGGGTTTTAATTGGACCGGAAGGTGGCTTTGACCAGATGGAAGTAGAACTGGCGCGGGAAGCGGGACTTTTACCGGTTCGGTTGGGCAGACGGATTCTGCGTACTGAAACAGCGCCGCTGGCAGTAATCGCTGCATTGATGTATGCATATGGAGAAATAAATTAAACGTTGGGAGTGGGAATGATGACAGAAGAACTCAAAAGAAAAGTACAAGAAAAGAAACAAAGACGGCAGGAACTGAAAAAGCGGGAAGAACATATTACCAATTTGGTGGTGATCGCAACACTGGAAATCTTGTGTTTGCTGATGGGCTTGACGCTGATTTACCGTGCATATATGGGTTATTTGTCTGCAACAGGTGTATTGGCAGTACGAGCCATAATGATTGTGTTGGGGTGCGCTTGTGTGGCGCTCACGGCGCTGTTTTTTGCTGGAATGAAAAAAGGAAAACCATGGGGATTTCATGCGCTTACATGTCTATTTGGCGCGGTGTTGTTTCTTGGTATTCGGTTCGGACACCATATTGCAAGTCTGCTGACCCTCATCATGGGTGAAGAGTGGAGAATGCAGCTATATTCCGTATTTTCCACAAAACATTTAATTTATGGCGCAGCATTAGTAGCGATTATTTATTATATTTGTGCATTTATTTGGATGTTTTTCCAGAATCGGAAACTGCATCATAGTGGAGAAAAACGGGTATGAAAATGATGGGGGTGGATTATGGGAAATCTCGCATTGGTTGCGCTGTCAGTGATGCATTGGGTATGATTGCAAATCCGGTAGGAACGGTACATGAAACCTATTTCCCCAAGCAAGTGCAGCAGGTCGCACAGTGGGTGGAAGAACACCGACCCGAGCGGATTGTTGTGGGACTGCCACGGCACATGAATGGAGATGAAGGTGACAGCGCGCAAATGGCGCGGGATTTTGCAAAGGCGTTGGAGGAAGCGAGTGGTGTGCCTTGTGTGATGCGCGATGAACGTATGACGACTGTAATGGCACATAAGCTGCTCAACACGTTGGATGTAAAGGGAAGTGGCAAACGGAAACAGGTGGTGGATACGGTTTCGGCCGTTTATATTTTGCAGGAATATCTGGATAGCTTGGAAAGGTCGGGACAGTAGCATGGTTATTGATTTTCATACGCATATTTTTAGTGAAAAAATTGCTGCAAAAGCGCTTGGGAATCTGTCGGCGGTCTGTGGTATTACACCGTGTATGGACGGAACGGCAGCGGGACTTACAGCTTATATGGAACGGTGTGGCGTAGACCGCGCGGTGGTGCTGCCTGTGATGACAAAAGCTTCCCAGACGCGGCGGATGAATGAATGGTTTGCTTCGGTTGCAAGTGAAAAATTGATACCGTTTGGCGGCATTCATCCTGAAAACGAGGACTATAAAGAACGCATTGCAGACATTAAACGTCTTGGTATGAAAGGTGTGAAAATGCATCCGGAATATCAGAATTTCTGGATTGATGATGAAAAAATGTATCCGATATATGATGAAATTTTGCGGCAAGATTTAATCCTGTTGATACATAGTGGTGAGGACGCTGCCTATACAGCACCGTTTCATTGTACGCCGCAACGCCTGCGCAGAATGGTGCGAACAATGGGCGGAGGAAAAATTGTTGCGGCACATTTTGGTGCACACAAAATGTGGGAAGAAGTAGAAGAATATCTTGTGGGCGAAGATTTATATTTTGATACGTCCATGGGGACACAATATTATGATATGGAACAGTTTTTGAGAATCGTCCGCGGTCATGGCGTCGATAGAATTTTGTTTGCAACGGACAGTCCATGGTCAGATGCGAAGCAGGAGATGGAAACGATTCGTTCCGGTGGTTTGACAGCAGAAGAACTGGAATTAATTTTCTATGAAAATGCACGGGGTCTACTGGGGGAATAAGGAGTTGTATTTTCCGGAATATGAAAGAAGGGACTGTATCAAAATGAAGGAAATCCTTCGTTTTGATACAGTCCCGTTTTTTATTTTGTATCTGCCATTATCTATTGAATCAAATCCAGCATTGTGTCAATAAATATTCCATATCCGCGCGTCGGGTCATTGACAAAGACATGTGTGACTGCGCCGATGATTTTGCCGTTTTGTAAAATAGGACTACCGCTCATTCCCTGTACGATACCGCCGGTTTTGGCGATGAGCTGCGGGTCGGTGATTTTTAAAATCATGCTTTTGGAACCTTCATCATTTGGCATGATTTTTTGAATCTCAATTTCATATTCTTCCACTTCTTCGCCGTGGACAGCGCAGAGAATCGTAGCCGAACCCTCCTGAATCATATTGCGGGAAGCGGCTTCCATAGGTTCGTGAGAGGAAAGTGTTTCGGCGTTTGATACGGTACCATAAATGCCAGCTGGTGTATTGCCATCCACATGACCTAAAGAAACACCACCAGAGGCAAAAATACCTTTCAGCTCACCTGGTATGCCGCGCTGTCCTTTGGATATAGACAGAATCGTTGCAGGTTCAATCTCTCCGCCAGAGACATTGTATACGGCTCCAACATCGCTATCCACGATTCCGTGTCCTAGTGCGACAAATTTTTGTGTTTCGGGATTGTAGAAAGTTAACGTACCAATTCCGGCTGTGGAATCTCTTACCCACGCACCAATTTTATAAGTCCCATCAGACTTTGCTTGCGCCGGTTTCATTTTTACATGATGTTCTTTTTCACCACGCATAATTTTTACGTCAAACGTACCGTTGCCACGTTCGGCAACAGTTTCCATAAATCCGTCAATATTTTCCACTGACTCTCCTTGATATTCCAAAATGACGTCGCCAACTTTCAAACCTGCATCATTAGCAGGTGAAACGGCTTTCCCATCTTGATTTTCAAAGGAATCCAACCCAATCACTAGCAACCCTTTGGTATAAAGTTTCACACCAATCGGTTTTCCAACAGGAATTAAAGTCGTTTTGGGAATAACGTCCACATTTACTGTTTTTAGCGGAACGATTCCGAAGATGTTGGCAGTTGTCTGATACTGTGTGGGCGTTTGTTCGGCAGTTTGTGCTGCAACCTGGTGCATAGAGGGAAAAGCTGTGTAGGACCCGTAAATCGGCCGTTGAGACAGATTTTCTCCTTCAAATGTGGTGATTTGACCAGGCGTTTTCAAATAGATAACGCTCAGGAAAACCAGGCAGAAAACCGCAGAAAAAAATACTATTTTCCGCAAGCGGCTTCGCTTTTGCAACTGCAATCGCCCCCTAATTGATAGAAACAAA
>CATIYX010000051.1 GCA_949739095.1 uncultured Clostridia bacterium
CTATAATCATAATTTTAAAAACTATAACGTAATTTCACAAACTGGAAAGGACGGACAATTTTTTATGAAATCAAAATTTATGCTCTGGCTGCTTACCTGTGTCCTTTGCGCAGGCTTACTGGCAGGCTGTGGTAACAATAACAATACGAACAATTCAGGTACTGGCGACGCTGCCGGAGAAAATGCAAAAGTGGACATTTACCAATTCAAGGTTGAAATTGCAAAAGAACTGGAAAATGCAGCCGCTCTCTACATGCAAAATCATCCGAATGTTAAAATCAACATTCAGACTGTCGGCGGCGGTGATGACTATGGCGCCTCCTTGCGCGCTAAAATGCAGTCCGGCGAAGAACCGACCATTTTTAATATTGGCGGACCACAGGATACGCAGGATTGGATGCAGAAACTGGAGGACCTTTCCGACCAACCCTGGGTCTCTCAGGCAGTAGACACTGTTCTGGACAGCGTAACCGCAGATGGTAAAATCTACGGTCTGCCCTATGCGATTGAAGGTTATGGATTTATCTATAATACAGAAATCTTTAAAGCGGCGAATATTGACCCTTCTACCATCCACAATTACGATACTCTGCTTACAGCCGTACAAACACTAGATGAAAAAATCAAATCTGGTGCGCTTAAATCACAGTTCCCGCAACTCGAAGCCGTATTTGAATTTCCCGGCAAGGAAACATGGGTCAGTATGCATACAGTAAATGTACCGCTGTCACAGGAGTTTACCAGCGCAACAGATGCATTTGAGAAGAAAACCGTATCCTTTCAAAATGCAGACGCTTTCAAAGCATTAATTGACATTCAGGCGGACTATAGCTCCAATGCAAATAGCAAAGGCAAACTCAATGCAGTTGACTATGCAACGCAGGTGGGACAAGGAATTGCCATTGAACGCGTTGCCATGATTCAACAAGGAAACTGGATATATGGTGATATCGAAAATGTTGATGCGGAAACGGCTGCCAAAATGAGTTTACTGCCCATGCCGCTGGTAGGTGAAGAAGCATTGAAAATGCCTGTCGGTGTGCCAATGTATTGGTGTGTCAACAAGGATAGCAGTGATGTAGATAAAACAGCTGCCAAAGAATTTTTAACATGGCTCTACACCTCTGAAGAAGGAAAAGAGACTATTGTGAATAAATTTTATTTTATTCCACCGCTCAAGGGCTATACCCAAGAACCCAGCGACCCACTTTCCCGCGCTGTAAAAACCTATGCTGACGACAACAAAACACGTCCCTGGGTATTCATGGGATTCCCGACCAGTTGGGGCATGGACAGCGTCGGCGTTCAAGTGCAACGATATCTTTCCGGAGAAGCTACCTTTACAGAAGCGCTGGAAAAAGCAAAAGCAGACTGGGAAGCTGCCCGTGCGGCAGAATAACAGCTTACGGCATACATTTTCCCGTATGCCGTTTACATACGAATATAAGGAGGTTTTCCCGTGAGACCCAGCAAACTGACATTTACGCTATTTTTACTACCGGTTGCCATTGCCTTTTCCGCTGTTGTTCTAATTCCCATGTTTTTGGGGATTTTCTATTCCTTCACAGATTGGAACGGCATTGGAAATAGTTATCATATCATTGGTTTTAGCAACTATTTAACGATCTTCCAGTCTGATAGTGAATTTCGCAACGCGTTTTTCTTCACACTGAAATTTGCTATTGCCTCTGTGATTTTAATTAACGTGATAGGCTTTTCTCTGGCGCTGCTGGTGCAGCGTTCCTCGTGGCTGAACAACACCTTGCGCAGCATCTTTTTTCTGCCGAATCTGATTGGCGGCATTCTGCTCGGATTCACTTGGCAATTTATTTTCACCAAAGTATTCGATATGCTGGGCAGCCTTCTTCATCTTCCCTTTTTGCAAGGATGGTTGTCTACGACTTCAACAGGATTTTGGGGACTTGTCATTGTGATGAGTTGGCAGCTCAGCGGATATATGATGATTATTTATATTGCCGCGCTGCAAAATATTTCGGAATCCATTCAGGAAGCCGCGTCCATCGATGGCGTTACACCAGTGCAGCGTCTGTTTAAAATCACGCTGCCGCTGGTTTCTCCCGCCTTCACAATTGGCTTATTTTTAAGCATTTCTAATTCCTTCAAACTGTTTGACCAAAACCTGTCATTAACCGGCGGCGCACCATATAAATCAACCCAAATGCTGACGCTGAACATTTACAATACAGCATTCACCATGAACAATCTGGCTTTGGCACAGGCAAAAGCGGTTATTTTTCTGATTATGGTTGCTGTTATCACCTTAACGCAACTCTATTTTAGTAAACGGAAGGAGTTAGAGCTATAATGAAACACCGTAAACCTATTCTACAAACCATTCTCGGCATTTTGCTCGGGCTGCTTTTCCTCTCGCCGCTTTATATTTTAGTTGTCAATTCCTTTAAAACACAAAAAGGTATTTTCAGCAATGTTCTTGCGTTGCCGGACAGCACCTATTTCACACTAGACAACTATGTAGAAGCATGGAAACAATTGGAATTTCTAAAATCCCTATTCAATTCTCTCTATATCTCCATTCTTTCCACGCTGGCAATTATTTTGCTCACTTCCATGGCTGCTTGGGTGCTGGTGCGTCGCAAATCCAAAACAGCAAACGTTATTTTTTATATCTTTGCCCTGTCTATGCTAGTACCGTTTCAGTGCGTCATGCTGCCGCTGGTTCAGATTATGGGAAAAATTCAGTTTCTCAATCCTGCTGGACTAATTTTCATGTATTTGGGATTCGGCTCCAGCCTTTCCATTATCATGTATCACGGTTTTATTAAAAATGTGCCACTGGAACTGGAAGAAGCCGCTACCATTGACGGTGCAAATGCCTTTCAGGTATTTTGGCGTATCGTCTTTCCCCTGCTTAAATCTATCACTGTCACCATCGCCATTTTAAATCTGATGTGGATTTGGAACGATTTTCTGTTACCGCAGCTCGTGATTAATAAACCCGGCTGGCAAACCATTCCACTTAAAACCTTCTATTTCTTCGGTCAATATTCCAAACGCTGGGATTTGGCAACTGCCGGACTACTTTTGGGCATGATTCCGATTATTGTTTTCTATATTTTTGCACAAAAATATATTGTAAAAGGGGTCACAGACGGCGCAATCAAATAATACGCATGTAATATACCCTCAAAAACAATCAATATCTTGTATTTATTTCCAAATATTGATATAATGTGGGCAGGCATAAAAGAATCGAATATTTTTGCATGAGATTCCATTCTCTTATGCCTAATACAGCGATATTCAGGAGGTATTTGCTATGAAACGAGGAAGCGGTATTTTGCTGCATATATCATCCCTTCCCTCTCCCTATGGTATTGGCACAATGGGGAAATGCGCCTATGAATTTATTGACTTTTTAAAAAAAAGCGGTCAACGCTATTGGCAGGTGCTGCCGCTTGGCATCACCAGTTTTGGCGATTCGCCCTACCAATCCGCCAGCAGTTTTGCAGGCAATCCTTATTTTATTGACTTAGATTTACTGTGCGAATGGGGCATTTTACAGTCGTCCGATTTACCGCACCATGATATTACTCCTGGCACAATTGACTATGCCGCCCTATACGAATGGCGTTATGCCTTACTGCACACCGCTTATAGAAATGGCTATATGACTGTGCAGGAACAAGTACAGGCATTTGCCACTGAAAACAGTGGTTGGCTAGAGGATTTTGCCCTGTTTATGGCGCTGAAAACAGCGCACCATGGTGCGCCATGGCACATGTGGGAGGAACCGCTCAAACAGCGCGAACCCTGGGCATTAGAACAGGCAAAACAAAACCATGCAGAGGAAATCGGATTCTGGAAATTTTTGCAATATCTGTTTTACCGGCAGTGGGAAGCATTGCGTTCCTATGCTCACCAAAATGGCATTACCATCATCGGTGATATACCTATCTATGCCTCCCATGATAGTTGTGATGTTTGGAGCAATCCGGATATTTTTATGCTGGACGAAAACAAAAATCTGATTCTAGTTGCCGGTTGTCCGCCCGACGCGTTTTCTGCAACAGGGCAGCTTTGGGGTAATCCTGTCTACAATTGGGAAGTTTTGCAAAACCGTAACTTTGATTGGTGGATAAACCGTCTGCGTCAATGCGGTCATTTATTTGATTGTGTGCGTATTGATCATTTCCGCGGTTTTGATGAATTTTGGGGTATTCCTGCTGGCGCGCAAACAGCGGAAAACGGAAAATGGTATCATGCACCCGGACTGGCACTATTTCAGGAGGTGCGTAAACAGCTTCCGGAACTTTCTGTCATTGCAGAGGATTTAGGATTTCTGACACCTAGTGTAATTCAGTTACGTGAGACGCTTGGTATCTATGGCACAAAGGTTCTGCTATTTGCATTTGACCCGCGTGAGGACAGCGATTATCTTCCCCATCACTATACCAAAAACTCTATCGTATATACTGGCACGCATGACAACGATACCGTAGAGGGCTGGCGCAAAACCGCTGCAAAAGAAGATACTGCATTTGCGGCACAATATTTAAATGAAACGCCCGGCGAATATTTAAGCCATGCATTTGTACGCAATGCCTATGCCAGCGTCTCTGATATTGCGATGGTTCCCATGCAGGACCTTTTGGGGCTGGACAACAGTGCGCGAATGAACACACCATCTACATTGGGCGAAAACTGGTGCTGGCGTATGGTGCCGGACGATTTATCAAAAGACCTCGCTGAGGAACTGCACCGGCTTGCGACATTATATGGTCGGTGCTGATTCCCGGAGGTTCGTCAACGAAATCAAACATGGAAAGGCAAGTGTTTTTTCTTAAATGAACAAAGAAACTTTCTCTCAAATCATGAACATCATTCTAAAAACAGAATTTGCAAAAACACCTGAAACAGCTTCCGTCCGGCAGCTCCATTTTGCAATTTCTAAAGCGGTTCTCTATGCCGTACAGGACGCTTGGCAAAAGCAGGAAAACTACGAAGGAAAACAGGTTTGTTATCTTTCCGCAGAATTTCTGATTGGACGCAGTATCTATCAAAATTTACTGAACTTAGATTTAAGCGAACTGGTGAACGATTTATTGGAGCCACTTGGCTATGATTTTTCCTGTTTTGAAGAAATCGATGACCCTGCCTTAGGAAACGGCGGCC
>CATIYX010000052.1 GCA_949739095.1 uncultured Clostridia bacterium
CTGCCATAAGCAGCAGGCTCCTCCTCTTACTTTTCTTGGGCGATAGGTTCTCCGCCCTTTGCCCCTTGCTCCTCCTTGATTTTTTCTCTGATACATTCTTCTCCGCTCTTATCCCCGCTCCATCTTAATCTTTTCTTTGGTATATTTTTCTGCCGCTGTCCTTAGATTAGTTCCAGAGATTTCAGAAAACGAATCAGAAAGCGCATAGCCGTAACAATGGCAATGTTTGTTTCGACGCTGCCCTCACGGTTTTTAGCTCCATCAAAATCCGTAATCAGCTTCCAATTTTCTTTTGGCAGCGCATTTTGAAGGCGCTCTCGACATTTTTCGCATTCTTGCCACGCTTCCTGCAATTCTGTTGATTCTTTTTGTGCAGCAAATTCTTCTCGTGCCATGACTTCTGCCACACAATCTAAAAAAAGTTTAAAATTTTTTTCTTCCATTCTTTTGTCCTCCTTTTGGTATAGTTTAGTTTATAATTGAATAATATTTCTTTATGATTATAACAGAAAAATATACAGCTGTCAATACTTTTTGCATAGTTACCTTTATAATTGTACCATTGACCGATACCTTTTTCCGTGATATACTATATGAAAAGCATTAACGGACATGAAAAGTGTTTATGAACCCAAAAGTAGTCCGATTCCGGTTGCTGAACCATAGAACGCTGCAATATACGCAGCGAATCCAGCCCCCTGCAAGGGCCGTTTGCAGGGGTGCGGGGAGAATCGGAACTCCCCGCGTTTTTGGTACTTTTTGCGCCAAAAAGTACATCATAGTCGCGGTAGCGACTGTGATTATCAATAGAGAAAAGGAAGTGAGAACATGCCGATTCAATGCAAATTATCGACGCTTTTGGGAGAAAAGCGCATGAATATGTCAGAACTATCGAGACAGACAGGTATTTCAAAAGTGACCATAGGTGGATTATATCATGATAAAGTAAGCATGATAAAATACTCTATCATCAGCCGCATCTGCACGGTGTTGGAATGTTCCATTGACGACCTGCTGGAATTTACGCCGGAGAGCGAGGAAGCCATGGAGGAATACCGCCGCAAGGAACCCAAAGCAGACGAATAAAATAAAACAACTCCCCATCTGTGAGGAAAACGTCTCACGAATGGGGAGTTTGTTTTGGTTGTAAAGCATGCAGGTTTAAGTTATAGTAGCGTAAACTCATCATATGCCTGTTCAAGTAACTTAAAATCACAACTGTTTCTAACAAGTTCATCGTCAACTTTACCGGTGACACGCTTATATGTACGCATCGCAAGTCTTTGGATTGCTGATAACTTACTTTTACAGAAACGATATTCTTTTTCAATAAAAATTCTATGTTCATGGTTTTCGGCATCGTTTTTGAAATCAAACAAATGCAAGCATTTATCGGGAACGGGTATCATATAGTTAAATCTTAGAGAGCCAACAACTTTATTTTTGTGATGGTCTGAAATTTTTATCAGCATATTCTCACGCTGATTTTTCGTATATGACGATACAGGCACAAGATATTTCTTTCCATCGATTTCCAATACTGTACCATAAAGAAATTTTTTACGGTTACTATAAATGACGCCCGGAACAGTAGTAAAACCGCGATATTTCACTTCATAGTCCTTTAAATAATCGATATATGTTTCATCGACAAAGTAAAATGCTGTTTTCATAATCTCTCCTGAAATAAAGTAAAGGGCAGAACAATTGTCCGCCCTCCACTGATTACTTTTAATATCGCATTTCATCGGCAGCGAAACGCCGATAACATCGCTCGCACTTATCCGGCAGCGAAACGCCGATAACATCGCTCGCATTTAACGGCAGCGAAACGCCGATAAGGTGTGTAATCAACACCATCTATAAGTATAGTATACTGCTTAAAAAATAAAATGTCAAGAAATTTTTGCTGTATTTTTAAGTAGGCTTTCATATCTTCCGCTCTACCGTAATTCCTCCGGCAGCAGTTGTGGCGCATAGAAATACGACCAAATGACCATAGCAACGCTAATGGCGATAATCAAAAAGATGATAATGTTGCGTGCCAAACGTTTTGGCGGCACGCGGTATGGATTTTTGCGTGCCTGCGGCGTTGCGTGTTCCCGAATGAAATCATGTACCGTCCGAATTTCTTCCGCGTCCATTTGCCGTTTCGGCAAAATGATGGAATTGCCCGCGGTGATGTGGAAATAGAAATATTTGCGGCTTTCCCATGCGCCGGTCAAATCCTGCCAGCGGATTTCTGACAGGTTTCCGCTTTCGCGTTCAATCGTAACATGCTGCGCGTCGATGGTGCACAGCGGTTTTTTGTTGGCATAGGAACTGCTCCAAAAATCCGCCGCGGCGTTTTTGGGAATCAAAAACACCAGCGATACCACATACATCAAAAACGGCAGTGCGGCGAGCACCATTAGCCAGAAATGCTGCTGCGTCAGCCGGTTGATAATCAGGACGGCAACAAAGAGCGCCACCAAAAACAACGGAAAAAGCAGTTTGCTGAAACTGCTGAGCTGGGCGTAAACCGCCCGGTAAATAAAATCATGCGCCGAAAGTTCGATGCGTTTTTTCACTTGTGTCATATGATACATTCATCCTCTCTTTGGTTTCATCTGATGTATAGAAGGGAAACCCTACATGGCGTTCGGGAATCGGTTTTTTTTAATCAAAAATTTGTGACCCGAGACGTTCCGGTGTTAGCTTCTTCTATGCTTGTGTAAAATACCGAATGCAGCGACAAGAAACAATGCCGCCACTGCCCCCATCACCGCTGCTAATGGGATAGCGTCCAGATAGCCGGTCATGGCGCGGAAAAGCGACCAAAAACCGAATGCGGCAAACACGATGACCGAAACTGCTTTGAACACTTTTTCGGGAATATGTTTACCGAGCTTGACGGTAAACAAAACGGCAATTCCGTTCGCTGCCAGCATTGCCAGCGACGCGCCTAAAAACACCATTACCAGAGCCATGCTGCCGCCGGCGGTTGCCGCGCTTGTCATGGTGGTAATTTGTGTCCGGTC
>CATIYX010000053.1 GCA_949739095.1 uncultured Clostridia bacterium
CGTGTCCTTTGGTATTAAAGTCAGCCACTCGCACAGACGTTCCAATCGGACTTGGAAACCGAACATTAGAAGCGTACGCGCAATTGTGAACGGAACGCCGAAACGCGTAAAAGTTTGCACCCGTTGCCTGCGTTCCGGTAAAGTGCAGCGCGCTGTATAAAATGAGACAAGCTGCAAAAAACAGCTATCGCATGACATTATAAAGAGCGTATTGTTCTATTTAGAACAATACGCTCTTTTTCTTTATATTAATATTGTGTAATCATGAAACCGCTTCCATCCATATTTTAGCATTTAAAAATTACCTTAAATATTTACTTTTTACATGCAGCTATACTCCTGTACATTATCAATTCCAGACCTCTTTCGCCATATGAAACGCCGCCCACGCCTTGGGCCAGCCGGCATAGAAAGCGGCATGAGTAATAATTTCCGCAATTTCCTCTTTGGAAACGCCATTTTTCTTCGCTTCTGCAAGATGAAATTTCAAAGAACTGTCAAGAATGCCGCTTGCCATAAGAGTGGTCACCGTTACAATACTGCGTATTTTCAGCGGTAGCTTATCAGTTCTTGACCATACCTCACCAAATAGCATGTCATCATTCAACTCAGCAAATTTTGGCGCAAACTCTCCAAGCGCATCGCGTCCTGCTGTTACTCTTATTTTTTCCATTTTTAACATCCTTTCTTTTAATACAGTTCTGCTGTTACTGTACCCGCAAGACTTGTTATATGCTCCAGTCCTATTTCCACTTTACCGATAGAAACAAGCCCTGACGAATATCTAAAATCCTGATAGAACAGCGCAAGATTCCCCCAAAGTACGTATAGCGTGAAATCTCCTTTCTCCGGTGTAATACCTTCCGGCGCATCCGAACTATCAATCTGCTCCGTTAAATACGCAATTTTTTCCGTACCGTTGTAATCTTCAAAATTCAGATTAAGCGGCAGCATTGCTGCGAGGCTGTTCGCCGTATTGTTATCCTCTAATTTTATGATAATTTCATTCCCGCCCGCTGTTAATCTTATTCGTTTTGCAATCGCACTGCTAAAATTGTTACTATCAAGCCAACTTTGAATTTGTGTATCTGCCGTTGATACAGTTCCTCTAAATCCCGCTGTAACTGTGCTGTCCGGACACACACTGCGAAGTCCTTGCAGACTGCCGCTGATTCCTGTTGAACCGCTTGTACAAAACGGCATAATTGTTTTACCATTCATATCATAGCTTTCCAAAAAAGTATAAATAATTTTCGGCGCCTGTCCCCACCAAATCGGATAACCCAGCAAAATCACATCATAATCCTTCATGTTTTCCACTTTTCCTGCTATTGCAGGGCGCGCATTTGCATCATTTTGTTCGCGATTTGCACGGCAATCACTGTTATAGTTTAAATCTTCGCTTGTATATGGCTCTTCCGGCACAATTTCATAGATATCCGACTCTGCGACTCTTGCTATTTTTTGTGCAAGATTTTTCGTGTTATTCGTACAGGAAAAATATACTGTCAGCACGCGGTTTGGTTTTTCTGCCGGTGGCGCTGGTATCGGCAAATTATTGATTTGATTACTATAACTTTTTATCAATGGTTCCAATGTTTTCACATTCCACAAAAACGCCTTGATAGAATCAGAAATTCCCATTTGTTCTTTCATGTCGTCAGCATAATCTGCACTAATAGTTCCCTCCATGCCGTTGTATGTCTTTACACCAGTAAGCTGTGTACCATGGTATAGAGCAACAATCAAATCTGCGCCCGACTGCGCATTTGTAACACACACCGCTGAAGCTGTTACTACAAATTCCGTTTCAACCGCATATGATGTTATATCTATGCCACATATCATCAGTAAAACAGATATCGTCAGAGCTATATATTTCTTCATATTCATATGTCTCCTTCAATTATTTTGCAATCCATTCTTCAATTTGTGCATTTGTAATTGATGACGTTCCTCTCATTCCGTCTTTCACCTCGGCATCAGGACAAATGTTTCTAATGGCGGAAACCGAAGTTCCAATACCGCTACCACCGCTTGTGCAGAACGGCATGATTGTTTTGTCTGATAAATCATATGTTTCAAGGAATGTATTTACTATTTTGGGCATAGTGCCCCACCAAATCGGGTAACCAATATATATTGTATCATAGTCGCTGATATTTACTGCAATCGGTTCAAATTCAGGTCTTGCAGCATCGTCCTGCTGTTCCCTGTTCGCGCGGCAATCGCTGCTGTAGTTTAAATCTTCGCTTGTATAGGGTATTTTCGGTACGATTTCATAGATATCTGCTCCCGCCACTTCCGCAATTTTTTCAGCAACTGATTTTGTTGTTCCTGTTGCTGAAAAATATACTACCAAATTGTTTGAACCGCTTGTTCCCGGCTGCTTTGCCGGCGTTGTGTCAAGTGTAGATACTTGTTCTGCTATCTGACCTGTTTTTGTAATTGTTACCATTTGCTCTGCCTCATTCCATGCAACATCAAACCGAAAACGCTCGGCAATAAATCGAATTGGCAGCATTGTGCGGTCATTGATGATTATCGGAGCGACATCAAGCATTTGGGCTGAATCGTTTACATATGCATCTACACTGTCAATCACCAGTCTTATTTCATCTTCGCCATAATGAAGTGTTACGGTCTGCGTATCGCCATCCCATGCCACCACGCCGCCCATTTCCTCCACTACAGCACGAACAGGAAGCATCGTTCTGTCATTTATCACAATCGGCGCTGTGCCTTCCGTATCAATTGGCTTTTCCACACCGTTTACCGCCATATTCGGGTTACCTATCTGTAAAAGAATTTCTACGTTACCGGTCGCCTGCGTTTCCGCTTCTTCCACCGCACATCCTGTCAACGTAAACCCCAATACCATAAATAGTGATAATAAAATTGATATTACTCTTTTCATAATTTCACTTTTCCCCTTTCATGTCTTGTCGTATCTCATGCCGCAAATAATCCAAATTAGATATTTGTTTTTCATAGAAATGAATTTTATCAAGCGTATTTTTTCTTTTTTGACTCAGCATTTTTAAACAGTTATCTTCATTTTCACCTGAGAACAACAGCCGCATATACTCGTCTATATCCTTGTTTGAAAAACCTGTTTCATGCAGTGTCATAATCATGCTGAGCCGCTTTAAGTCCTGCTCGCCATATTGCCATTTCCCCATCACCTTTTTAACACTGCCACACAAATTCATTTGCTCGTATTCCTTCAAAATTTTTATCGGAATACAATATGTTTCGCTTGCCTCTTCAATTGTCATGGCTTCCTCCTTTCCAAAAATAAAAAAATATAGATGTCCGCATCTTCCGGCCATCTATATTTTACTACCATTATTTAGAAATGTAAAATACTTATATTGAATCATTAACCATGCCTGTAACGCATTTCTTTGTAAACTCAATAAACGTATTTATCAATACCGAATTAGGTTGATTTTTCTTCCATACTAAAAAACTGCCGTTTGATATTTCGGGGTACAGTGGTTTTAGACATACTTCGCCATTCATACACTCAAATTCATGTACCAATGCCGCTCCCATATTATTTGCAACCATCATAGAGCAGTTATTATATGAGACATTACTCGTCGCGACAATAGTAAGTTTTTTATAGTATTTGCCAAACCAATTCTCAAGTTCATTTTGTACCGACTTGCGTTTTGCCGTAATAAGCGGAACTCCAATCAAATCTTTGGCGGTTATGCTGTCCTTTTGTGCCAGAGGGGAATCTTTTTTTAATAAGACGCACCATTTTTCCCTACGCGGCATTTTTATAAAATTATATTTACTAATTTCCACCGGCTCTATTAATAAACCAATATCCGTTAATCCGTTTTCAATCCGTTCTTTCACATCACTTGCAATACCTGTATGAAAATCAAATGTAACATCAGGATATTTTTCACGAAAGGCAGCAATGATTCGCGAAAGTTCAATGATATTCTGTGTTTCGCCAAATCCGACAGCAATTTCGCCAGATATATTCTGTCGGCCACCAGATATCTCCTCTTTTGTTTTACCATATAAATCCAGCATTTCCTCAGCTCTGCGCTTTAAAAGTATTCCTTCGTTTGTCAAAACAATATTATGGTTGCTCCTGATAAATAATGTAACACCCAATTCCTCCTCAAGCTGTATCAATTGACGGGATAATGTCGGCTGCGTAATATGTAAATACTGTGCAGCTCTTGTGATATTTTCTTCTCTTGCCACAGTTAAAAAATATCGCAAAACACGAAATTCCATAACCCGTTCCTCCTCTCATACTATACCTGAGTATATCACAATAAAACTCCAAAATCAACATGATTCAAGATACTATACGGTCATGCGACACACGCATTTTGTTACATCATTTTGCAAAATCCGTGTATTTTTCTTCATGTTTTTAGTTCAGCTTAAAAAAGCAGGTTGACAAATTCATTTTATGGTAGTACAATAGATTAAAACAAAATACAATAAAAACCGTTGAACGAGAGAAGTAAGCAAAGGGAAGTTTCAGCAGAGAGCTGCGGCAGGTGAAAAGCAGCGGAATGGAAGTTTGCCGAATGGACTCGTGAGGGCAGCCCAAACACTTCTGGAAGTAAGTAGGCGCTGACGGGGTTCCCATCCGTTACCACAGGGATGCATATGATAGTATGTAATGTGAGTGGGCGTTCTTACCAAAAAAGGAACGTCAATTTAGGTGGTACCGCAGAAGCAATGTAGCTTTTGTCCTATTATTAGGGCAAAAGCTTTTTTTATTGTATTTTTTATTGTTAAAGGAGTGACGAAACATGTTAAACCCAACTTATGAACAGCTCTCCCCCTTTCTGGAGAACTACAAGGTGATTCCTATTTGCCGTGCAATCTATGCCGACATTATCACCCCCATCAATTTGTTGCGTAAACTCGCAGTGCATAGCCATTGCTACTATTTACTGGAAAGTGTAGAAGGAGGCGAAAAGTGGGGTCGCTACTCCTTTCTCGGCTATGACCCAACAATCCGTTTCACCAGCAAAGCGAGCCACATCACCATCCAGCGTGAAGGTGCGGACGAAGAATCATTCGATGGCAATCCATATGATGCAATCCGTACTATCTTAAAAGACTACAGCAGTCCACGTTTTGACGATTTACCGCCATTTACCGGTGGCTTTGTCGGTTACTTTTCCTATGAATCCATCCAATATGCGGAACCTAAACTGAAGCTACAAAAAAGTGATGTCTATGACATGGAACTTATGTTATTTGATAAAATTATTGCCTATGATCATCTGAAGCAAAAGATTTATCTGATTGCTAATATGCAGACTGTCGAAGGTGAAATTGGACTGCAAAAGGCATATCGTGCGTTAGACGATATTGAAGCTTTGATTTTGGACACCACACCGCTACCGGAGGAACAAGTGCCGGAGAATGTGACATTCACCTGTAACGTCACCAAGGAACAATATGCTGCTATGGTAGAAAGGACAAAAGAATATATCCGACAAGGCGATATTTTTCAAGCGGTTATTTCGCGCAAATTTGAAGCGCCATATAACGCCAGTCTACTTAGCGCCTACCGTGTTCTACGCACAACCAATCCATCTCCCTATATGTATTTCTTGCATAGCGACGACATTGAAATTACCGGCACCTCACCGGAAACATTGGTAAAATTAACAGATGGAACACTTTATACTTACCCCATTGCCGGTTCACGTCCCCGCGGTGCAACAGAAGAGGAAGACCTTCGATTGGAGAAAGAACTTTTACAAGATGAAAAAGAGTTATCGGAACACAATATGCTGGTAGACCTGGGGCGCAATGACCTTGGAAAAATTTCCACATTTGGATCGGTTCATGTGAAGGAATATATGAAGATTAACCGTTTTTCACGTATCATGCATATTACTTCCACTGTAGAGAGTCAAATCCGCGCACCACACGATGCGTGCGACGCAATTGCGGCACTGTTACCGGCAGGAACACTCTCCGGCGCCCCCAAAATCCGTGCCTGTGAAATCATTGATGAACTGGAGCCAGACGCCCGCGGTATCTATGGTGGTGCAATTGGATATATCGACTTTTCCGGCAATCTGGATACTTGTATTACCATCCGTACTGCCGTCAAGCGCGGCAACACCGTCACCGTTCAGGCAGGCGGCGGTATCGTAGCGGACAGCGTACCGGAAACAGAGTATATGGAAAGTGAAAATAAATCTCTTGCCGCAAAAATGGCAATCCAATGTGCAAGTGAGGTGACGAAAAAATGATTTTATTAATTGATAACTACGATAGTTTTTCCTATAATTTAGTACAAATGGTTGGTATGCTCAATCCCGACATTGAGGTAGTACGAAATGACGCCATTGCCGCAGCGGATATTGCTTCCATGGATGTGTCCCACCTGATTCTTTCTCCCGGTCCTGGTAAGCCGACAGATGCTGGTATCTGTGAAGATGTGATACGGATGTATCAAGGAAAGCTTCCTATTTTAGGTATCTGTTTAGGACATCAGGCAATCTGTGAAGTATGCGGCGCAACAGTATCGCTGGCAAAACAACTGATTCACGGAAAATCCAGCGATATCCGTATCACGCAAGACTGTGAACTATTTGAGGGTCTTCCCTCTGTGATATGCGGCGCACGATATCATTCTCTTGTTGCACTGCGTGAGACAATACCGGCAGAACTGCAAATCATTGCAGAAGATGATTCCGGCGAAGTAATGGCGGTCAAGCACCGCGACTGTGATATGTATGGATTGCAATTCCATCCAGAATCCATTTTAACAAGTGATGGCGCCGCGATTCTAAAAAACTTTTTGCATATTGGAGGTAGAAAAAAATGATTGTAGAAGCAATTCATGAACTGATGAACGGAAACAATTTATCCTTTGAAATGGCGGAAACTGTTATGGATGAAATCATGAGCGGCGAAGCCACCAATGCGCAGATGGGTTCCTATCTCACCGCGCTGCGGATAAAAGGCGAAACAATCGAAGAAATTACTGCCTGTGCAAAAGTGATGCGTCAACATTGTACCAAACTAACCCCGGACTATGATGTGATAGATATTGTGGGTACAGGCGGAGATGAAGCTAATACCTTTAATATCTCCACTATTTCCTCCTTCATCGTCGCAGCTGCAGGTATGTCGGTTGCCAAACACGGCAACCGCAGCGTGTCGAGCAAATGTGGAAGCGCAGACTTACTGGAAGCGTTAGGTGTAAAAATTGACCTGAATGCAGAGCAGAGCAAAAAAGTTTTGGATGCACTGGATATTTGCTTCATGTTTGCACCAACATTCCATGCGTCCATGAAATATGCGGCGCCGGTACGTAAAGAAATCAAAGCACGCACTATTTTCAACATCTTGGGTCCTCTCGCCAATCCTGCCGGTGCAAATTTGCAGTTACTCGGTGTCTACGATGAAAATCTGGTGGAGCCGCTGGCAAAGGTACTCTCTAATCTTGGTGTCAAACGTGCTATGGCAGTACATGGACGCGATGGCATTGATGAAGTTTCTCTCTGTGCACCTACTACGGTTTGTGAGGTGAATGAAGGAAAGTTCAACACCTTCACTCTTGATCCACAGCAATTCGGTTTCAAGCTCTGTACGCCTGCTGACTTAGTCGGCGGCGGTCCGTCAGAAAATGCACAAATCGCTCTGGAAATCTTAGATGGCAAAAAAAGCCCCAAACGCGATGTGGTATTGCTCAACGCAGCGGTTTGTTTGTTCATGGGACAAAATGATATGACGTTGCAAGAATGCATACAATATGCCGCAGAACTCATTGACAGCGGCAAAGCAAAACAAAAGCTAAATGATTTTGTAACAATGACAAATGAGGTGGTCGCATGATTCTGGATACTATTGCTGCTTCAACAAGACTACGTGTAGATGCTGCCAAAGAAAAAACTCCATTTGCACAAATGCGGGCACAAGCAGAATCAATCCCCATACCTTCCCCGTTTCGTTTTGAACGCGCACTCCAATCCGACAATTTTTCTTTTGTCTGCGAGGTAAAAAAGGCCTCTCCCTCCAAGGGAATTATCGCGGAGCACTTTCCCTATGTTAATATTGCAAAAGAATATGAACAGGCAGGTGCGTCCGCAATTTCCGTTCTAACAGAACCGGAATTCTTTCTGGGCAGCAATGACTATTTATCAGAAATCCGCGCTGCGGTTTCTCTCCCCTTGCTACGCAAAGATTTCACAATTGACCCATATCAAATTTATGAAGCAAAGGTGCTGGGAGCAGACTGTGTTCTATTGATTTGTGCACTACTGGATACCGAAACATTGAAAGAATATCTTGGAATTGCACATAGTTTAGGACTCTCCGCTTTGGTGGAAACACACAATGAAGTGGAAATTGAGTCTGCTTTAGCGGCAGGTGCGCGTTTTGTCGGCATCAACAATCGTGATTTGAAAACATTTCATGTAGATATCAACGCTGCTGCAAATTTGCGCCGCCTGGTTCCGCCAGAGGTTCTTTTGATTGCAGAAAGCGGCATTCAGACGGCAGCGGATGTCGCCGCACTGTGGCAAGCAGATATCAGTGCAGCATTGATTGGTGAAACACTCATGCGTGCGTCCGATAAAAAAGCAATGATACAGCAGCTTTTGGGAGGTTGCGGACATGACAAAAATTAAAATCTGCGGTCTGCGTCGGCAGGAAGACATTGATATGGTCAATACTCTTCGTCCCGATTATATTGGATTTGTATTCGCCCCCAGCCGCCGACAAATCAGTTTGGCAAGGGCAAACGAACTTAAATGCCGCTTGCATCCTAATATACAAGCAGTGGGCGTATTTGTAGATATGCCGCTGCACGAACTGCTCCAGATTGCACAAAGTGGTTCGATTGATGTGATACAGCTTCACGGTCATGAAACAGAAACAGATATATTGGCAATCAAAGACCACTGTCCACTTCCCATCATCAAAGCGGTTCGCGTGCAATCCGCCACACAAATTCGGCAGTGCGACCGTCTTCCCTGCGATTATCTGCTGCTGGACACGTTTACGCCGGGGCAAACGGGCGGCAGTGGAATCACATTTGATTGGTCCATGATTCCCACTATTTCAAAACCCTATTTTCTAGCGGGTGGGTTGTCACCTGAAAATGTCGGAGATATTTTCCACTTTTGCCATCCTTATGGTGTAGATGTGTCCAGCGGTGTGGAAATAGATGGCAAAAAAGATTATTGTAAAATCAAAAACTTTATAGAGAAAGTGAAGGAAGGAGATTCCCATGAATAACGGTAGATTTGGCACATATGGCGGGCAATACATCCCCGAAACTCTGATGAATGCCGTCATTGAACTGGAAGAAGCCTATAACCACTATAAAAACGATGCAGTATTTTGCGCAGAATTGGACGATTTATTAAAAAACTATGCTGGTCGTCCCTCTCTGCTCTACTATGCAGAAAAAATGACACAAGACCTCGGCGGCGCAAAAATATATTTGAAGCGGGAGGATTTAAACCATACCGGCTCCCACAAAATTAACAATGTATTGGGACAGGTACTGCTGGCAAAAAAAATGGGTAAAACTCGTGTTATTGCTGAAACAGGTGCCGGACAGCACGGTGTGGCAACCGCAACAGCGGCAGCTTTGATGGGTATGGAATGTGAAATTTTCATGGGCAAAGAGGATACAGACCGCCAGGCACTCAACGTTTTCCGTATGGAGTTGTTGGGTGCAAAAGTACATCCTGTCACCAGCGGTACACAGACGCTGAAAGATGCTGTCAACGAGACATTACGCGAATGGACTGCACGCATTTCAGACACGCATTATGTTTTGGGGTCTGTTATGGGACCACATCCGTTCCCGACCATTGTACGTGATTTTCAAAAAATCATTGGCAAAGAAATCAAAGAGCAATTCTATGCCGCTGAAGGCCGGCTGCCCAGTGCAGTGATTGCCTGCGTTGGCGGTGGTAGCAATGCCATGGGGGCATTCTATGAATTTATCGGCGACAAAGAGGTGCACCTCATTGGCTGCGAAGCAGCGGGA
>CATIYX010000054.1 GCA_949739095.1 uncultured Clostridia bacterium
ACAGTAGCGAAACGTATTACCCACGGGAAATTGTCGCCTACCAAAAAGGATATTATGCTTGTTTGCAGGAAACGGAAAATATTACGCCGAACAGCGGAGCCGCCTGGCAGGAAATTGTCAGCGTTGACAGCATTTATGAAGCGTGGCAAGGGGCGGATGGTAATGGCGGACTGAAGCAGGAGATAGCAGAGACACTGGAGCGGGTAGAAAATACCAGAGATGAAATCGTACAGGAGTGGGAAGGCACGGAGAACAGCGAAGGCTTGAAACAGCAGTTGGAAAACATGCTGGACAGTGTAGTCGTTGAGGATAATTTAACGTCAACATCTACGACAAGTTCTCTTTCAGCGAATCAGGGGAAAGTGCTGAATGATACGAAACAAACCGAATGGATAGCAACGACGGAGGCAGATGAAAGTAGTAGTAATAATTATGTTGTAACACTTGACCCTGCCCCAGAAGCTCTTTATGTTGGCATGAAAATAACGATTATACCACATGCCACTAGCACATCAAAAACGGTTAGGATTAATGTAAATGGATTTGGCAATAAGTTGTTGCGTGTATACTCATATGCAACAACATCTGGAATAGTACTGCCACCGGCTACAGACTTTTTACGAGAAGGTAAGCCTGTGTCTTTGATGTATAATGGAACGTATTGGATTGCGCAGAATTACTATCACAACAACCCGACTGTATCGCTAACTAATGATAGCAATATAACTCCATTGGCTGCAAGTGCTGGTAAGAAGTTGGAGGATAAAAAAGCGGATAAACAAACAGCACAAGGCGGATTTGTAGGCGGAGAAGGGGCAAGTGCGTATGAAGAAAACTATCCATTTGAATCAGGAACAGGTGGAGCGATTGGTAAAAATGCAAGAGTGATTGCTAATGGTGGCGCGGTTGGAGAAAATGCGGAAACACGTCGGGGCGGCGCGCTTGGTTATGGCGCCAATGCTACTGATGGCGGAGCGGTTGGAGATGGTGCATGTGTTAATGATGGCGGTGCAGTGGGCGTAGGAACAAAAACTGATAATGGGTTTGCGGGTGGATATTGTGCACAAACGGTAAATGCACAAGGATATGCCATTGACGCAATTCAGCTTGGGACAGGAACGAATACGACAGAAAAGACATTGCAAGTGTATGATTATCCACTTCTGGATGCAAATGGGAAAATTCCGGTGGAACGGCTGGTGGATACGCCGGGCGGAAGCGGCGGT
>CATIYX010000055.1 GCA_949739095.1 uncultured Clostridia bacterium
AATCCTTGCCCGCCGTTTCTTATCTGTTTTCCCTTTTTTCTTTTTCAAACCAATGTATCGTCAGTCGACAAAAGTAATCGTGATAAATTCGGCAAATTCTTGTTGTGCCTCACGAAATACTTCAAGAACTTCTTCTAATTCTACTTGAAATTCTTTACTGTTCGGTGTATTATGTACCCCTTTTATATCAATAATGGAATCTGTCATTTCCCCTAAACAATCCCATAATGCATCAAGATTTTCACCATAGTATGCCGGAAAATCTAAATCCTGTTTGATAATGGTATGAATATCGCGCCAAGTCTTTGCTTTAGAAAAATCTACCGTATAAGAAAATAAGTATTTCATAAATAATCCTCCTGTTCTAATAGATTTCAAAAAATGTACTATAGTGGTCATAGGTAGCAAACATTAATCCATCATTTGAGTAGAGAATTCTATTATTATTTCGATATCCCCCTAAATAATTGATATCTGCTTCATACCAAATGCGCCCTGGTGCCTCTGGAAGTTTCCCTTTTTTATTACTAAAAATATCTCCGCCAATCGTGGCATTTGGAAGTACACCACGTAAGTTGCCAAGCCATCGTTTCCACCCTTTAGACTTTGCTTCCTGTTTCGTTAAATATCCCGACGGCAAGTATCCATACTATTTCAAGAGATAGTCCGCACCTTGAATTCCATCTTTTGTCGCCGTACCACACATAATTGATGTCATAGGCGAAATATGGCATCGACAATGGGGGTGCAACGGAGGCTTTGGCGAGGGAATTTCTTCCATTTTATAAATTGTTCCTTGCTTTTTTAAACAACGAGAACATGGACCTGTTAGAGAAATTACTATGACCCAATGTTTCCAACGTGTACTGGTTCCCGTTATAGGGTGAAAAGTGCGAATCCCAAAAATACCAAGACAAAGTTTTGTAAAACCTAATTCATGCTCCATTTCTACATACATCCTTTCTAACAGTGGTATATTTTCAGTATAACAGAAACCAATGTTCCGGTTTTCTGCTATTTTCCGTTTTAAAAAAAAGGGGCGTACTGTTAGAAATATGTTTTAGAACAGAGATTACAGTAAATTTTACTGTTTTCTGCATAAATTTCTTCAAAATGCTGTTATGCCGTATGACACAAGCATCTCCGCCATTTTAGCAATTATCTTCCCAAAAAATTCTAAAAAAGTAATGCCGACTTATTTTTGGTATTTTTTCCATTCTTTTTATTCATTTTATCATAAAACGCTATAAGCGACAAGTAATTCTGCTCAAAATGTCATTTCGGTTGCATAAGCAAAGAAGAGTTGAACCGCGTGCGGTCTCCGAGGCAGATTTTCTTGCCAGCTACGTTAAAATCACTTGAAATACGCCAGTAT
>CATIYX010000056.1 GCA_949739095.1 uncultured Clostridia bacterium
AAGTTTTTACATTACAGCTTACGCGCGGAATACAGGTACAAGTTTTTTCTTCCATGCATATCAACTCTTTTCTGGAGAATTCTAAATAAAACAGGTTTGTTTATGAAAAAGCGGCAAGCTGCCGCCGGAATATACATGACGAAATTCTTCATGTATAGATTTAGTATGAGAAAACAACAATGCAAATATACAAGAAATAAAAGGAATGTGAAACATGTCGATTTATGCCATTTCGGATCTGCATCTTCATTTGGGAATTCCATCAAAAAATATGAATGTATTCGGTAATCAGTGGGAAAACTATGTGGAGCGACTTGATGCGTCCTGCGGACAATTAACGAAAGACGATATTTTGCTGATTCCGGGAGATATTTCCTGGGCAACTTATGTACAGGAAAGCCTACCGGATTTTGCTTTGCTGGAAAAATGGGATGCTGTAAAATTGATTTCCAAAGGGAACCATGATTATTGGTGGACGACCGCAAACAAATTGGAAGCATTTCGCATGGAAAATGATTTGGAAAGCATTCATTTCCTACATAACAGTTTTTATCCCTGCGGAGACATTGCCATTTGTGCAAACCGGGGTTGGTTGATTCCTGGTATGCAGGGGTTTGGCAAGGATGACCAAAAAATTTATGCACGGGAACTGATTCGGCTGGAATTGTCCCTGAAAGCTGCACAGAAAGCTGGATATGAAAGAAAGATTGTCATGACGCACTATCCGCCGGCACTTGGCAGCAGTCAGCTGGATGAAGCAATTTTAGCATTGCTAAAACAATATGGCGTGGAAATTTGTATCTATGGTCATTTGCATGGAAAAAAACAGGGAGACGATATACTGTGCGGCATGGTGGATGGCATTACATTTCAGATGGTGTCCAGTGATTATTTGCAATTTCAGCCGCTGCGCATTATGGATTGACGGAAAGGAAACAAGTGATGGACAGAAAAGAGAAAGTATATGCCTATATATGCAGTAAAAGCTATGTTCCGCTGAAACAAGAGGAATTGGTGACGGTGCTTGGCGTACCGGCGGAAGATGTACCACAGTTAACAGCGATTTTGGAGGAGTTGGAGCAGGAAGGACGTATTTTTCGCAGCAAGCGCGGACGGTATTTGTCAGCACAGAGGGAACAAGTGGTGGCGGGAACCTATACTTCAAGCGAACGCGGTTATGGATTTGTAACGCCACTGGAAGAAGGCGCGGAAGACTATTATATTGCCCAGGAGGATGCAGCAGATGCAATGCACCGCGATACGGTTTTAATGAAAATTATCAGTGAAGGAACCGGCGGGCGGCGGACGCAGGGAAAAATTATAAAAGTGCTGCACCATGCAACGGAAACACTGGTTTGTAAATATGTGGTGCAGGGACAAAAACGGTTTGCCATACCGGACGGCACAAAAATTTGGCAGGAGATACGCATTCACAAAGCACATACCATGGGAGCGGAGAAGGGACAAAAAGTGGTCGTGAAAATCCGAAACTATGGCGGAAAAAACCAAACGGTTACAGGAGAAATTGTTGAAATTCTAGGCTGGGCGAATGACCCGGCAGTAGTAATGAAATCTCTGGTGCGTACCTATGGACTGCCGGAAGCGTTTCCGGAAAAAGTTCTTCAGGAGGCAGAGGAGGTGCCGGCGGAAATTGGGGAAAACGATATATCCGGACGGCGCGATTTGCGTGAGCAGTTGATTATCACGATTGATGGTGCGGACGCGCGGGACTTGGATGATGCAGTCTGTGTAGAACGGCTGGAGAATGGTAATTTTAAATTGGGTGTGCACATTGCGGACGTATCAGAATATGTCCGTCAGGATGCAGCATTGGATAAAGAAGCACTTGGGCGAGGGACAAGCATCTATTTGGCGGGCGGTGTGATTCCCATGCTGCCACCACGGCTTTCTAATGGCATTTGCAGTTTGAATCCGTGTCAGCCGCGACTGACGCTATCAGCAGAAATGGAAATCGCGCCGGATGGTGAAATTGTGGACCACGATATTTTTACATCGGTTATTAGGACGCGCTACCGCATGACCTATGATGATGTGACAAAAATTTTGGAAGGGGATAAGGCGCTACGGGAATCCTATGCAGATTTATGTGATATGTTGGAGGATATGAAAACACTTGCAATGATTTTGCGAGCACGGCGGATTCGTGGCGGTAGTCTGGATTTTGATTTTCCAGAAGCAAAATTGTTTTTTGATGAAGATGGACGTGTAACAGATATCCAAAAAGAAGAGCATGGACTCTCAAATCAAATCATTGAGGAATTTATGCTGGCAGCAAACAGGACGGTTGCAGAGCATTTCTTTTGGTTGAAAACACCGTTTGTCTATCGTGTCCATGAAGCACCGGATGCAGAAAAAATGGCAGAACTCAATCAAACGCTGCATTTATTTGGATACCAAATCAAAGGAGCGATGGAAGAAGTACACCCGAAATCCTTGCAAATGATTTTGGAGGATATTAAGGACAAGCCTTTTCAACGTGTTGTGGGGACTATGATTTTGCGCAGCATGATGAAAGCACGTTATACGCCGCAGAATTTGGGACATTTTGGACTTGCTGCCAAGTATTATTGTCATTTCACGTCACCCATTCGACGTTATCCGGACCTCATGGTACACCGCATTGTGAAAATGGCGCTCTGCGGGGAGTTGCAAGGCGCGCAGGAAACTGCTATGGAACGCGCAGTAATAAGCGCGGCGGAAATTGCCAGTGAACGGGAGCGGACGGCGGAAGAAGCGGAACGCACCAGCAAAAAAATCAAAATTGCAGAATATATGAAACAATTTGTAGGAGAAGAATTTGATGGTATTATTTCTTCTGTGACTGGTTTTGGATTGTTTGTGGAATTAGAAAATATGGTGGAGGGCTTGGTTCATGTGACACAGCTTCAAGACGATTACTATGAATTTATTCCGGAGCAGTGCCAGCTTATTGGCGTTCGGACCAATCGTCAATATACCATTGGAGATATGGTGCGTGTCCGGCTTGTACGAGCGGATGAAGAAAACGGGGAAATCGATTTTGTTTTAGCGGAAGATAATGGGAGGTAAGTGTGATGGAGGAGCGGTTTAAAATCGGAATGCGCACCATAAAAACGGCTGTTGCAGTACTAGTTTGTATGTTGGCAATGATGTTTTTTCCTGTGGAGAACGCATTCTATGCCTGTATTGCTGCTGTTATTTGTATGCAGCAAACCATGGAGCATACCATCCGTATTGGGCTTGACCGAATGAAAGGTACCATTGTCGGAGCGCTGTTGGGAATTGGCGCATTAATGTTGCAGCAGTGTATAACAATAGATTTAACAATTATTTTTGCGCCATTTGGTGTGATTTTTGTGCTGTATTTATGTAATGTCATGAAAATGCCGGCAAGTTGCTCTATTGGCTGCGTGGTATATTTGAGTATTTTATTGGTGCAACGGGATATGCCGCCATATTTATTTGGAATAGTGCGTGCACTTGAAACGTTTGTCGGTATCTTGATTGCCATGCTGGTGAATTTTTGCCTTGACCGCAGTTTTATTCAAAAAATACGCCGATTCCGAAAAGGAATCGGCGCAAATCATACATAATTGAAATAGAAATTTTATTTTCAGGTTGTATAATACAAAAATTGCTGCTATAATAAAAAAAGTCTTTTGCTGCTGTGGGAAACAGGTAACAGATAGTCGTTTATTTTGACATTAACACCATGATGTCGTCTTCTTTTATCAAGGTATTTCCTTTAGGGAAAATGGTTCTGCCGTTTCGTTTCATCAAAATCACGAGCTGATGGGGAGAAAGCGTAATTTCAGAAAGAGTTTTTCCAATCCAGGCGGGGCGGTCTGCTACATGTAATTCCAATAACGATAAATCGGGCGCATCTTCAAATGCAAGGGCGCTTAAAATGGCTGTGTCACCGGATTGAATGAGGGTTTTTCCACTTGGAATAATTGTTTCTGTGCCGCGCAGCAACACTACCAATAAAGTGCCGGGCGGTAGTCCGATGCTTCGGACGGGTTTTCCAGTCCAAGGATGCCCTTCGGGAATGTGGGATTCAATAAAATGAAGCTCCGATTCCTCTTGATAGTCGTTGAAAGTTCGGCGAACATCTGTTGTGGCGTCCACCATTTGTAGTTTTTTTGCAATCCACGGCAGCAAGGAACCTTGGAACAAAATAGACAACAACACAATGCAAAAAACAATATGAAACACATCATTTTTGGTATAGGCGGAACTGATAGTTGCCATGATAGCGAAAACAATAGATGACGCGCCGCGCAGACCTGACCACGATACCAGTAGTTTTTGTCCAAGAGAGCTACGACTGGGCTGCAATAGTCCAAACACAACTGCCGGACGGGCAATTAAACTTAGGAACAACGCAATAGCGAGCGCGGGCAAAAGAATATGTGGCAAAGTGGAAGGGAATGCAAGTAATCCCAACAAAAAGAAAATCACAATTTGCATCAGTCCTGTCACACCATCAAAAAAATGTACCAATGACGTTTTGTTTTTGACCTTGGCGTTGCCAATTAGAATACCGGTAATATATGTACTCAAATATCCGTTTCCGCCGAGCGCGGTTGGAATGGCGTAGGAAAGCAGTGCGACGGCTAACACGAAAATGGTATCCATACCGCTTTGTGAAAAGGAAAGATGACGCAATATCCAAATTGCAACAACTGCGATGACAACACCGAAAATGGCGCCATAGACCACTTGGGAAAAAATGAGATAGGTAATAGAGCCAGTAGAAGAAACACCTTGCATCAGCGTTAATATGATGACTGTCAGCATATAGGAAAAAGGGTCATTACTGCCGCTTTCAATTTCCAAGAGTGAAGCGGTATGTTCTTTGAGATTTAGTTTTTTGCTACGCAAAATAGAAAAGACGGAAGCGGCATCAGTAGAGCTGATAACAGCGCCGATTAACATACTTCCCAGAAAAGCAAAACGCAAAATAAAATAACAAAACAAACCTGTGAGGGCGGCAGTGAGGATAACTCCTGCTGAGGAGAGAATAACTGCTCTGACTGCGACTGGTTTGGCAGCGTTCCAATTTGTGCCGAACCCACCATAAAACATAATAAAAATCAATGCGATAGAACAAATTTGTTCCGCAAATTGATAATTGTCAAAAGGAATTTTGAATAACCCATCAGAGCCGAAAAGCATGCCTAACCCCATAAATAAAAGAAGGGCGGGGACACCGAATTTTTGGGATAAACGGTTTCCGGCAAGACAGAGGATGAGTATGACGGCGCATAACAGTAGCAACGTCGGCATA
>CATIYX010000057.1 GCA_949739095.1 uncultured Clostridia bacterium
AAAGATTGCGGCTCCTGCAACTACCGCACAAAATGCAGTTGCTTTTTTGCCAAGTTTCATTGTGTTATCCTCCCATCCGCCGCTTTCGCCGGCATATTTTTGCACCATGTCCATTCACTACAAAATCGTTTCTATCCGCTTTTGCAACCGAATGAGATAAACGTTTATCTGGTACATTACTTATCATACCTGAACGGACTTGAATATCTATAAATTAACTATTAACTTTTTATTAAATCTTGTAAACCTTTTCTTGAAAGTCAGATTTCGCCACAACATTCTAAACAACCGGATGTCCTTTTCCATCTAACAAAGCCGTTCTACAAATAGATTGTAGAGCAAGTTCACCACCCGCCATGTTCTGTTCCAGCGCTTGTAGCAGTAGCTCCGGTTTCAAACTGGGCTGCCCTGCTTTGAGCACCGCTTTGAGTACGGTAGCGTTCTCCCATGGCACAAGTTCCAAACTTTGAATCATAGGACGAATATTGACCTGTTTCTCTCCTTTTTTAGAACGTTTGAGCATAAGAATTTCTTCTTGTTTCATAAAATCATCCAACAGCTTCTTCGATATTGGTGTTGCAATACATATTTCATAAACTGCCCATTCCAGCGCAGCAAATGGAGACTTTTTCTCATTCTCACAATATTTTAAAAGCCCAAATCCCCCTGGCATGGAACTAGAGAATCGTTTCTGTTCTTCCGCGCAAAGCGGACGTTCAAACACAATTTCCACCAATTCGCTCTTGCTGGAAATGCCAACCCCCAAAGGCTGTGCAAACGTAATGAGCGGATGCGGATGAAATCCCTGGCTATAGGATGCAGGCAGTTTTGCCCGCCGCATAGCACGCTCAAAAACGCGCAGCGTATCCAAATGGGACACATACTGCACACGCTGGTTTTTGCTGAATGTATAGATATATTTCACTGTTTTTTCCTCCATTCTATGCAGTCAAGCCGTTGTGCCCCACAGCCGCTGCACACTTCGCGGCAATTAGGTGTTACTTTTTCTGCATAGGCACGTTCACATTCCCGCCGCAAAAACGCCGCTACTACGCCGCAATCAATGTGCGCCCATGGAAGTGCTTCCTCAAAGGAACGTTTGCGCGCTGTATACCACATAGGGTCTACACCCGCTTTTTCAAATGCTTCCATCCAGCGTCCATACACAAAAAATTCGTCCCATCCATCATATTTACACCCTAATTTATGTGCCTCCTCCAATACGCGGCACAATTTTCTATCTCCGCGCGCAAATACGCCCTCTAAATGGCTGACATAGGACTCATGGTAGTTATAAGTAATATGGCGAGAATGAATTGCCTCTTTTAACAACTTCTGCTTCTCTTTGAGCCTCTTAATGGTGTCCTGCGCCTCCCATTGGAAGGGCGTAAACGCCTTGGGAACAAAGGAGGATACGCTTACCGTAACGTTCACAAACTTTGCCCGTTTGCTTTTATCGACTGTATAAAAAGTATCTACCACCTTCTGCGCCAAATCCGCAATACCTAATATATCTTCTTCTGTCTCAGTTGGCAGTCCAATCATAAAATATAATTTAATATGCGACCATCCTCCTTCAAATGCAAGCCGCGCGCCGCGCATAAGGTCCTCTTCCGTAATTCCTTTATTGATAACATCGCGCAGCCGCTGTGTTCCTGCTTCCGGCGCGAAGGTTAGTCCGCTTTTGCGCACCTTCTGCACTTTTTCCATTAAATCCAGCGAAAAATTGTCAATTCGCAAAGATGGTAAAGATAAACTTACGCGCTCTTTTTCTGAAAACGAAAGCAAGCCCTCCATTAAAGTTGGTAATTGCGTGTAATCACTAGTACTCAAAGATGCCAAAGAAATTTCATCATAGCCCGTCGCGGCAATAAGTTTTTCGGCATAGTTACACAAAGTCGCACTATCTTTCTCCCGCACCGGCCGGTAAATCATACCCGCCTGGCAGAAACGGCAACCACGAATACAACCACGAAACACCTCCAGCATAACGCGGTCATGCACAATTTCCATATAGGGCACCACCAGCTTGTCCGGAAAATAGACCCTGTCTAAATCTCGGATAATCCGTTTTTGAACCAGGTCCGGCACATCCGACCGGTTTGGCGTCAATCCCGCAAAATTCCCCTGTTCATCCCACTGCACATCATAGAACGCTGGGATATAAATTCCCTGCACTCCGGCAATTTGTTCTAAAAATGCTTGCCGCGGTGCTTTGGAAGCTTTCCACTGCGCAAATATATCCAGCACTTCTGGCCAAATTTCTTCTCCTTCCCCCAATAGAAAAAAGTCAATAAAATCTGCCAGCGGTTCAGGATTAAAAGCACACGGTCCGCCCGCACATACAAAGGGCATTCCCTCTTTCCGTTCTGCACTGCGCAGCGGAATATCTGCCAACTCCAGCATGTTTAAAATGTTGCTGTAACTCATCTCATATTGCAGCGTAAACCCAATAAAGTCAAAAGCAGATATAGGGTCCCTGCTTTCCAGTGCAAACAGCGGAACATCTGCCTGACGCATTTCTGTTTCCATATCCTCCCATGGTGCAAAAACACGTTCCACCCAAGTATCTTCACGTTCATTCAACAGGTGGTATAAAATTTTCATACCCAAATGCGACATACCAATTTCATATACATCTGGAAAACAAAACGCAAAACGGGTCGTTACCTGCGCTGCTTCCTTCATAACACTGTTTAATTCTCCGCCTGTATAGCGTGCTGCTTTTTGCACTTTATGTAATAATGGTTCTATTTCAATCATTGCTCAACGCTCCATTGTCATATATTTGTTTCCCACCTACTATCATACCCGAAATTTACTCATCATGCAAGTGTTTTCATAAAAAAAGCCTCCGGCTTTTCGCCGGAAGCTTTTATCTGAGACATTCTTTCACTAGAATGCCGCCTCCATACTGTTCCATTTTATGATAGAGTCCGCTTGCTGTAACAAATCCTTGTACCTCTCCTTTTCCGTCAATCACGATACCAACTGCCGTTGCAGGCAAGTACCCCGCCGCCTCAACTGCTTTGGTTCTTTCGCTGATAATATAAGAAGAAGTGCGTTGCATATCATTACTTTTGACCAGCCCTGCTTCCATAACAGGATTGATAACATCTTTCCTAGCAGTATATAGTACAAAAATTGCAATAAGTAACAGTGTAAAATTAAATCTTGTGACAAACAGAACGTATCCGCCCGCTAGCGCAAGCAACCCTCCAATAACGCCTCCCGTCACTCTGAGAATGCGTTTTGCCCGTTTCCGCCCTTGCCGCATGGATAAAACAGAATAAAAAATCTGTCCCCCATCCAGTGGAAAAACCGGCAGCAGATTCATAATCGCCAGCGCGATATTAGGCGCTATCCAAATGTCCCATCCATAGTGCCATGCTGCAATACCGAGTAACAGATTCACCAAAGGACCGCTTGCCGCAATGGGAATCATTTGCCGCGGTGGAAACAGACCGTGCTTGCCAGTTTCAATTTTCACACCAAAGGTATGGATAATCACACTTTTAGGAATTTCTCCCACTAATTTCAGCATGGCACAATGTGCAAGTTCATGAATGAATACGCTTATCAAAATAGTAACGCCAGCCATACCAGGCTGCAAGCAGGCAAAAGCGCCGACCGCAAATAATATGGAATAGTGTACAAAAATAGATTTATAGATTCTGATAATAACTACCATCCCCTTCGCTAATTTGAACCGTAGAGGACGCCCTTATAAATTTATGGTGTCACTGCAGGCGGTATTGGTTCAGATACAGGAGATGTTTCAGCAGACGCTTCCGGCACCGGAGTTTCCGTCGGAGATTCTTTTGGTGCAGTAGTTGTCTCTGGTGTAAGCGCCGCCTCCCCCGGTTGTACAGAAGCAGAAACTGGAGCTGTCTCTGCACCACTCTCCGGCAACAACCGTTTTGCATCCACAAATTGTTTCACATATTGCATTGTTTCTTTCAAATTTGTGGTTTCTGATAGCTTTGCTTTGACATAATCTCGTACAGTTTTATCATCATGCACCACCATCCCCTGTGTAAATACAAACGCAATGACAATCATAATACAAACCAAAAGCTGAATAATAATTTTATATTCTTTCCAAATAGAAACCTCTTTTTCGTTTTCTCGCCGCCGGTTTGTACGGTCTCTGTCCCTTGTTCTTTTCACTGCCATTTTTCTTCCTCCCCATCGTCTTTTGGACGTTTTCTTACCAAGCAAACACCTCAAACATTCTTCTATGCGTACAGGTGGTATATTCTATAAATATTGGAGAGGTTCATAATTTATACCGATTCTTGTAGATTCTATTTCAGGAAAATTAAATTCCATCTATTTATATAATTACGGCAGTGACTGTCATAGGACTATCATAATTCTATGACCGCCTTCACTATTTATCTAAATATTCCTCAAGACAGATACCACGTCGATATATTTCAGCTGCTGCCTCCTCTCCGACATAGCGAAAATGCCATGGCTCTGAACTAATACCGGTGATATCCGTTTTATTTTCCGGATAGCGCAGAATAAAACCGTAGCGATAACTGTTTTCATGTAACCATTTCCATACAATAGCAGGCTCTTGCGACTTTTTGTCAGCACTCGTAATATCAAGGGCAAGTCCTATCTGATGTTCGCTGGTACCCGGACGCGCTACCCAGGTCTCTGCGATTTTCTTCGCCTCCCGCTGGGAATATCCTTCCTGCCGGTATTTGTTTATTTCATCTTCCATCAGCTGTTGTTGTTTTTGTGTTGTCCGATAAGAGGAATATATCATCGGAAAAATACCGTCTTCTCTGGCGTCATCAAACATTTTTTGTAAATTTGGATAAATTCGCTCGTCAACTTGGTGTCCACCCGAAAGTGTTACCAGCGTAACATCAAAATTTTCAGGAATCGGATTCCAGCGGTTCACCAGAAGCAGCTGCCACTCAGTATCAGCATTTTGACCAAAAACAATCCCCTTCATACTGTTGCAAGAGGCAAAAAACTTGTCCACCATATCCTCAAAAAATGGACTATGCGCCATCTTAAAAACTGTCGTTCCCATCGCTAAAACCAAAAATATGCCTAATACCCGTCTTCCTGAATGTTTCTTTTTCCTGTTTGAATACTCTTGTGTTATCTGATATTGGACCGCCTTTTTCATTTGAATCGTTCTCCTTAAAACAGATTGAGTCCCTGCCTCATTTTTATACTAGCAGACAAGTACTAAATATGCTTTAATATTTTATTAAAAATTTCCTGAAAAATCATTAAATAACAATTGTTTTTTATCGTAGCGCCAAAATTCGCCTATAAAAAAATATCGCAACTATCATGTATATCTGATACATTGTAAATGAAAAAATTTCGGGCAATATTGCCATATACAAACGTCTCTTATCAAAAAAGGACCTGCATATGCAGGTCCTTACAAAATTTATTCACCAACAATTTTTTTTGGTTCTTCCGTTTCAATTTTTTTCCGAATGAGTTTTGGCATTTTTCTATTCTTAACACAATTTTTATCCACAACACACTTTTCCACATCTGTCATACTTGGAATCTGATACATTACTTCCATCATAGTTTCTTCCAAAATGGCACGAAGTCCACGCGCACCAGTTTCTTTTTCAATTGCTTCCTGCGCCACTTCTTTGAGTGCCTCATCTGTAATTTCCAACTCCACGCCGTCAATCTCAAAAATCTTTTGATATTGTTTGACAATCGAATTTTTGGGTTCTTTTAAAATACGCACCAACGCATCTTCATCTAAAGAATCCAGCGATTCCACAAACGGCATACGCCCGATAAACTCCGGAATCAAACCGAATTTAAGCAAATCTTGCGGCACAACCTGCGAGAACAGATCTCCCAATTCATGCTGTTTATTGCCGCGCACATCCGCTTCAAATCCCATGGATTTTTTTCCGATTCTGCTTTCAATGATTTTATCAAGACCATCAAATGCACCACCACAAATAAACAAAATATTGCTGGTATCAATCTGGATAAATTCCTGATGGGGATGTTTTCGACCTCCTTGCGGCGGTACGGACGCAACCGTTCCTTCTAAAATTTTTAGTAACGCCTGCTGCACGCCTTCACCACTGACGTCTCGCGTAATAGAAGCATTTTCTGATTTTCTAGCGATTTTATCAATCTCGTCAATATAAATAATACCGCGCTGGGCACGTTCGATATCGTCATCCGCTGCACGAAGCAACCGAAGCAAAATATTTTCCACATCTTCGCCTACATATCCGGCTTCTGTCAACGATGTTGCATCCGAGATGGAAAACGGTACATCCAGCACCTTTGCCAAGGTCTGTGCCAGAAGTGTTTTTCCACAACCGGTCGGTCCCAGCAGTAAAATGTTACTCTTTTGCAGTTCAACATCATCATCTGTTTTTGTCTGACCAGTCTGAATACGTTTATAATGGTTATATACTGCGACCGCCAGCGCTTTTTTTGCGCGGTCCTGCCCAATCACATATTGGTCCAAATGCTCTTTCATCTGCTGTGGCGTAGGCACATTCTCCATACTGTTTTCTGAAGCGTTTTCCGCCTCCTGCTGTGCTGCAATAATTTCATTGCACATTGCGATACATTCATCGCAAATATATACATCAGGACCCGCCACAAAATTTTTAGCAAGTTCCTGTGGTCTGCCGCAGAATGAGCAATGTATTGAATTTTTGTTCGTTTCCCGCATGATTTCCACCCCACTTTGGCAAGTTACTGTCCCAAATTTATATTACCGTTTGGTAATCACTTTATCAACCAATCCATATTCCAGCGCTTCTTGCGCTTCCATATAATTATCACGTTCGGTATCGCGTTCTATAACCTCTAATGGCTTGCCAGTATTCTGTGACAGAATCGTATTCAGTTTCTTTCTTGTTTTGATAATAAAATCAGAATAAATTTTAATGTCCGACGCCTGCCCTTGTGTTCCTCCAAGCGGCCGGTGAATCAAAATCTCACTGTTTGGTAACGCAAGACGTTTTCCTTTTGCACCAGAAGACAGCAAAAAGGAACCCATGCTCGCTGCCAATCCTACGCAAATCGTCGATACATCGCATTTGATATAGTTCATGGTATCATAAATTGCAAATCCTGCTGTTACAGATCCGCCCGGACTATTGATATAAAAATTAATATCTTTATCAGGGTCTTGACTTTCCAGAAACAACAGTTGTGCAATGATAACAGATGCGGAATCATCTGTTACTTCCCCATTTAAAAATATAATACGGTCCACCAGCAGTCTGGAATAGATATCATAGGACCGTTCGCCGCGGTTTGTCTGTTCGATGACATATGGTACTGGAATATAACTCATAATTCGTCTGCCTCCCTCTTTTAAAAACCAGAATAGCGAAAGCCGTCCCGCTGGGTACGGCTTTCTCATGTGACTATATACTTATTTCTCTTCTTTTGCTGTGTCCTCTTTTGTCTTTTTAGTTGTTGTTTTCTTTGTGGTTGTCTTTTTGGTTGTTGTTGCCGCTTTTTTTGTAGTCGTTTTCTTCGCGGCCGTTTTCTTTTCTGCTACTTTTTCTGTTTTATCCTCTGCGTTTTCAGCACTGTCCGCCGCTTTTTTCGTAGCCTGTTTTTTTGCCGTTGTTTTCTTCTTTGCAGCAGTCAACTTTGCACTTTCACGCAGCATGTCAACCGTTTTGCGCATCATAATATCGTTTTTCAGCGTTTCCAGACTATCTCCCTGGAATACCTCTTTAACTTTATCAAGCTCCATACTATATTGTTTCGCCAGTTTTTCCATTTCTTCTTCAATGTCTGTATCTGTTGCTTCTATTTTTTCTTCTTTTGCAACTTTCTCCAGCACCAAAGAGGTTTTCACATCTTTCCATGCCCGGTCTTTCATACCTTCGCGAAAATCTTCCAAATTGCTGCCAGTATATTCTAAATATTGTTCAAAGGTAATACCTGGCATCTGTGAACTGATACGGTAACGCATATCCTGTTCATATTCTTTTACTTTATTCGTAACCATCACTTCCGGAATTTCAACAGTTGCATTATCTGTTACAACATCCAGGACTTTATCTGCCTGTTCACGCTGTGTACGTGTTTTTGCATTTTCTTCCAAACGGTCGCGCGTTGCTTTTTTCAGTTCTTCAAATGTATCAAATTCACTGACATCTTTTGCAAATTCATCATCCAATTCCGGATATTCTTTCACTTTAATACCATTGATTTTCACTTTAAAAACAGCTTCTTTTCCAGCCAGCTCTTCTGCATGGTAATCCGCTGGGAACGTGACATTGACATCCGTCTCTTCACCAAGCTTTTTCCCAACCAATTGTTCTTCAAATCCCGGAATAAATTGACCAGAACCAATCGTTAAATTATAGTTTTCACCTTTGCCGCCTTCAAATGCTGTTCCATCTACATAACCGTCAAAGTCAATAATGGCAACATTTCCATCTGCCACCGGCTGGGCTGTGATATCCACAAAACGTGCGGCGCGTTCTTTCATATTATTGATTTCCGCGTCAACATCCTCGTCTGCTACTTTATATTCCACTTTTTCTGCAGAAACACCTTTATATTCACCCAACTCCACTTCCGGCTTCACAGTTACAACTGCCGTATAGATAAAGTTTTCACCAGCACCAATCTGTTTCACTTCAATTTCTGGGCGGTCAACCGGTTCAATTCCGCTTTCATCTACGGCATCGCCATATGTATGATTCAGCAGATAGTCTACAGCTTCTTCATAGAACACGCCTTCGCCA
>CATIYX010000058.1 GCA_949739095.1 uncultured Clostridia bacterium
AATTCCTCCTTATTGATAAAAAAATTCTCCACCTATGTAAAGGCGTTGGCATACAAGCTACCCGCCTAATGCCGATATGGTGATTATACCACTACACCCTCCGTGCTGTCAAGTCTCTGGAGCACTTGTAATAAAAATGTAACGTAACAGAATTTTGTTTCCCTTGACATAACGCTGTTCTGCCTGTTTCATTTATTTTCAGGCGCTGCCGTACACCTGACATTCACATCTTATGTAGTGATATTTGCCGCTTACGCGACATTTTTGGGATGAGAGTTCCAACTCTTGAACCATTATAACATATATTTTTTCTAAGGTCAATGGGAAATCTATCTTTTTTCAGTTTTGTATATCTTTGAAAGTTTTTCGCACCACTTTAAATTATAATTTGTTTATAATTCCTAAGAAATGCGTCTGAAAGACCTCCCAAGGTCGTTCCCCTCATTCATTACAGTTTGTTAGACGCGCCGTTTTTCAATTTGTTCCCGTTTTTTTAATTTTTTTTATTTCCCCGGCAATTTTTTTATTTATCTCATCATCGCGACGCGGCTATGAGATACTTTCCCACGTTCCGTGGATGATATTCCTACGCTATATCCCTCCACCAAACTTTGTTTGGTCCCCCTCCCTTTAGGCAAGGGAGGCTAATCGGAAACGCCGGTATGTTAGATTTCTTCATTATATATTAGGAATCTTTCCCCTATTCCCTCATTGATTGTTTTTCATTGCTTCCACAAATCCATTAAAAATAGGATGGGAACGTCCGATTCTGGATTTGAATTCCGGATGGAACTGTACAGCCACAAACCACGGATGGTTTGGCAATTCCACAATTTCCACCAAACGGTCGTCCGGCGATTTACCGGCGAGCAGCATACCCGCTTTTTCAAACGCTTCCCGGTAGCTGTTGTTAAATTCATAGCGGTGGCGGTGCCGTTCCTGCACCAATTCTTCTCCATATAGCACACGTGATTTAGAACTTTCCTGCAATTTGCAGGGATAGAGTCCCAGCCGCATGGTGCCGCCGAGGTTTGCAATATCTTTCTGATCCGCCATAATATCAATGACAGGCGCTTTCGTTGCGCCATTGATTTCACTGCTGTTGGCATCTTCCAGTCCTAAAACATGCCGCGCAAATTCAATTACTGCAATCTGCATACCAAGGCAAATGCCCAGATACGGAATATTCTGCTCCCGCGCATACTGCGCTGCCAAAATTTTTCCTTCGATACCCCTGTCGCCAAAGCCACCCGGCACCAAAATGCCATCCACGCCCTCCAGCATGGTGTCCACATTATCCGGCTGCACTTCCTCCGCGTCAATCCATTTGATTTCCACTTCACAGTCGTTTTCAATACCGCTGTGTTTCAGCGCTTCCGCAATACTGATATAGGCATCATGCAGCGCCACATATTTCCCTACCAACCCTACCGTCACTTTGCCGTGCAGGTGTTTCATTTTTTCTACAAGGCTTGTCCACTGCACCAAATCGGGAGTGATATCCGCCAAGCCTAATCGTTTGCAGACATATTTTGCAAGTCCTTCTTCCTCCATCATCAGCGGCACGCTGTAGAGACTTTCCGCATCCAGATTTTGAATGACGCCCTGTGGCGGAATGTTGCAAAACATCGCAATTTTCGCACGCAAGTCCTCCGACAGCGGCATCTCACTTCTGCACACCACCATGTCCGGCTGAATTCCCAGACTCAGCATTTCTTTCACGCTGTGCTGCGTGGGTTTGGATTTCTGCTCGCCCGACGTTGGTATGTAGGGCACCAGCGTCACATGAATATACATGCAGTTTTCCCGTCCCACATCGGACGCCACCTGACGAATCGCTTCCAAAAACGGCAAGCTTTCAATATCGCCGACCGTACCGCCGATTTCCGTAATAACGACATCTGTGTTCGCGTCTTTTCCGACGCGATAAATTTTATCTTTAATTTCGTTGGTGATGTGTGGAATCACCTGAACTGTGCCGCCCAGATAATCCCCGCGGCGTTCCTTATCAATGACCGCTGCATATACCTTTCCTGTCGTCACATTGCTGCCCGCGCTCAAATTTTCGTCAATAAACCGTTCGTAGTGTCCCAAATCCAAATCCGTTTCCGCACCGTCGTCCGTCACAAAGACCTCGCCATGCTGGTATGGACTCATGGTACCAGGGTCAATGTTAATATACGGATCGCATTTCTGCATAGTGACACGGTGCCCGCGGGCTTTGAGCAGTCTGCCCAGCGACGCCGCTGTGATACCCTTGCCGATTCCCGATACGACACCGCCTGTGATAAAGATGTATTTCACCGCCACACGTCACGCCTCCTTTTTCCTAAAAAACAGGCTTCGACCTACTTCTTTCCTTTCAAAGTTTGTCTCAGCCATCTTATTATTTTCCATTTCTCTCCTATCATCAGATAGGCAACTACATACTTTATTATTGTAATATGCATTTGGATTTGTGTCAAGTATATTTTTCAACAAAAATTCCCACAGATGTTTTACCATTTCTTCTGACTGCCGTGCTATGGCGCGGCACACAAGCTGCAATATGATTTCGCCCCCCCGTTTCTTAAGCAAAAGGATGGTCGAACCGCGTGTGGTCTTTGACTTTTTATTTTTGAATGCAGGAAGTAAAAATTTTTGCAAAAAACGGCGTGCTTTTTGCCTGATTCGCCCAAAAATGAAATATTTTTTATTTATCTATTGCATTTTTCATAAATCTATTGTATACTGTTACATGAACAAATGAATAAGTGCAGAGTAGGTTTTGATGCGTTAAGTGATAAAAAGACGGGAAGTTGCTTTTTATACGAAAAATCCATTCCGGTGGATTTGCGGTATCAGGACCGCATTCCGCTGCTGCTTTTGCAAAGATACTAGAATCAAATTCCCCCTTATGTGATTTGGTATAGATAAAAAAGGATAGCGGAACCAGTTTGGCTCCGCTATCCTTTTTTATCTGCGGAATGACTTTCACTTCAGCAAAAAAATGAATACTGTATCGCATTCTTGTTTTTTGCTGAAACTGCGCCACCGGCGCCGTTTGTATCTTTTCATGATGAGGTGAAGGCATTGCAAAACAAAAAAATTCTTTCCGTCCGCGCCATTGTATTCATTGGCGTATTCGCGGCACTGGACATCGTATTGACACGTCCGTTCCGCACATTAGGGGCGCCCTTTAATTTTGGTTTCGTTTCCATTGCCACAGCAGGCACATTCTTCGGACCAATCTATGGCGCTTTTACAGCATTGATTTCCGATATTTTAGGATATTTGCTGTTTCCGCAAACGCAACCACATTTTCTAGGCTATACACTAACAGCGGTTTTACGTGCATTAGTCTACGCATTCCTGTTTTACCGTAACCCTATGATGCAGCTGAACAAAGATACCAAGTTATTCGATTGGTGCAAGGCTGTTGCCATCTGCGTAATTGCCAGCGGTCTTAACATTACCCTTAACCTGTTTACACTGCCGCTTTGGCAAGTTATTCTTTCAGGTACTTATCAATCTTATTGGTTTTTTGTTCTCAAACGGATTCCCAATTCTCTATTGTTCTGGGGAATTCAAATCGTTACGTTGCCTCTGCTCATGCGGTATCTTGCGCCGCTGCGCGAAAAATATGCGCCGAAATCGATTCGACTGCGCAAGGTCTAAGTGGGCAATATACACCATCAAAAAAGACAGGCGAGACATTCCTCCCCTGTCTTTTTTGATGCATTTTGATAAAATCCCCTTACCATCCGTTGACAAAAGCAAACACATCTAACTAGAATGAAAACTGCTGCTCGCACCGGTCTTCCTTGACTCCAAGTCTAGCATTCTCCGCCCTTAGCTTTCTCAGTTCCCATTTTATTCCTAATCAATTGATGATACTATTGCATTATGTCACATTTCGTAGTATAATGAAAAACAAAGACAGATTATCACAAAAGGAGGAGGGTATTAACATGATTCAAATTTCTCCTGAAACAAAAAAACAATTTCTATCTCTCGATAATCAATCACCGGTTGAACTAGTCGACTGGAACGAATTATCACAAAAAAAGGAACAAGGGTTGCTTCCAAATTGGGAAACAATTACACCAGAACAGTTGAAAGAGATTCTTATAAACTATAATCCGACAAATTCATTTTTAGCGGAACTATTCGATGTGACGAAAGGGCAAATCAGCTACAGAAGAAAAAAATGGCAACTTACCATGTTTGATATTATTTATGAACGTTCTATGCAATCTTTTGCAGAAAACGGTGCGTTACAGGAATTGTTGCTTCAAGATTTAAAAAATGCCGATACAGCGGTTCTTTCCAGAGCAATTGTTCATTATATTTTTCGTAAGGGTCCTGTTGAGGATATGCATGTAGATGGTAAATTTTCACAAGCCGATATGAAAACACTCAATCAATATATGATGGACCGCGTTGCAACCCTCATTACATTGTTTAAGAAAAAAGATTATATGCGTTTATTGTTATTCTTGGAAGCTTTCCAACATTATGGTTCGGATTGGGATGATCCAAAGTTACAAATAGATGAACTAGACAAATTTTCAAACTACAATATCCGTCCTAATTCTTCTAAACCAATCTCTGATGAATAACAGTCTAATAAAAAATCCCCGTCACAAAGGCAGGGATTTTTTTATTGAATATTATTATTCTTCAAATACCGATAAGAACCATTTACAAAAAGCTATATGCCGACTATGGAAATGGTGGCTGACAATAAAGCGGTACGGAAAGTACCATTCCTCTTAACCATTAATTAACTCACCCGACTTTTCTGTCTCGCCAGCAACTCGAAATTATTTATCCATTTTAACAATAAAATTATTCATATTTTTTAACAAGTTGAGAAATTAGTGCTCTGCAAGTATTCATTTGGATACATGCATAGAAATTTTTAGTTACTTCTTTTCCCTGTCCTACCGTTGTAGCATTATTTGCATCCTCTTCTGTTTCCCAAAGAACAAAATCAGTCCATATATTATCTTGTAAGTAATGTTCCCAGGAAATAAACCCTTTTGCTTTAGAAATAACTTCGTCGTGCAGTTTTTGTGTTAGCTCAATAAACTGTTCCTCAGTCACATTTTTCTTAATCTTGTATGAAAAAATCCATGCGGTTTGCGCCATATAAGTTTCTCCTTTGTCAAATTTTAACTTTTTCGCTGAAGTCATTCTAGTACAGCCGTCCACTTTTACACGTGGTTTATAATAACAGCGGCAGATGAAGTCCTCTGTTAGACCGTTACCTGTATCGTCCCTTGGAAACAATAGTTAAAGGTGCTATAACCCTTTTTTCATAGTTTCTATTACGTCCAGCGCGCGGAGTGAAATTTGCAGGTTTCTCTCTCGTTTCTTTTTCACTTTTTTGTCCAGTCCGTCCATGATGCCGAATGTCACAT
>CATIYX010000059.1 GCA_949739095.1 uncultured Clostridia bacterium
TTCTGGGTTGCAAGAATGATTTTCTCCGGTATGGAGCACATGAAAGAGGTACCGTTCCGTCATGTGTTTATGCATGGATTGGTGCGGGACAGTCAGGGACGGAAAATGTCCAAATCACTCGGTAATGGCATTGACCCGCTGGAAATTATCGACCAATATGGAGCGGACGCACTCCGCTTTACATTGGCGACAGGAAATTCGCCTGGAAATGATATGCGGTTCTATACGGAACGTGTGGAAGCCAGCCGTAATTTTGCTAACAAGCTTTGGAATGCGGCACGTTTTGTGTTAATGAACATTGATCACGAAACTGATGAACTGCCGGAAGAAGCGCATTTATGTATGGAGGATAAATGGATTCTGACACGTCTCAACACTGTCATTCGTGAAGTGAGCGACAATTTGGATCACTTTGAAATGGGTGTGGCAGTGCAAAAGCTCTATGATTTCATTTGGGATGAATTTTGTGATTGGTATATTGAACTGGTAAAACCGCGTCTATATGATGCGCAAGGTGAGTCCAGTGTTGCAGCAAAAAAAGTATTGGCATATGTACTTTCACGTACGTTGGAACTGTTGCATCCGTTCATGCCGTTTATCACAGAAGAAATCTGGCAACATTTGCCGCATGGCGGTGAGACAATTGTACGTGCGCCATGGCCGAAGGAAACAGCAAGCTATCCGCAGGAAAGCCAGAACATGATGTTGATTCAACAGGCGATTAAAGCGGTGCGTAATGCGCGGGCAGAAAAAAATGTGCCCCCATCGAAAAAAGCAAAGTTGTTTATTGTAACACGCGATATAGAAGTATTTGCTTCCGGTAAACTATTTTTTGAAAAAATGGCATCCGCTTCGGAAGTGGTTATCACAGAGGACAGCAGCATGATTCCGCAAAATGCCGTAAAAGCAGTTGTGGAAGGCGCTCAAATTGCTATTCCAATGGATGAACTGGTGAACAGAGAAGAAGAAATTGCGCGACTGGAAAAAGAAAAAGAGCGGTTGCAGCAGGAAATACGCCGCGTGGAAGGAAAACTGTCTAATGAAGGTTTCTTGAAAAAAGCGCCGGAAAAAGTGGTGGCAGAGGAAAAAGCCAAAGGCGAAAAATATAAAGAAATGTTAACAATGGTGGAAGAGAGCCTAGTCTCTTTTCAATAAAAGGAAAATCTGTAAGGAGGAATCATTATGGTAAATCAACCAATGGAACCAATGGGTTCGGCTGAAATAGGAGAAAGCCGCAGCACGTTTGTAGCAAAAACGTATCTGTGGATGTTTTTGGGACTGTTGACAACCTTTGTAGCATCTATTGCTGCAATTGCGTCCGGCGTATTTTATGTGGTGTTTTCGACTCCAGCTATTTTCTATGCGCTCCTGATTGCAGAAGTTGCACTGGTTTGGATTTTGGCAGGACGGCTGCACAAAATGCCTATTGGTGCGGCAAGAGCAATGTTTTTTGTATATGCGATTGTCAATGGCATCACGCTTTCGTCTATTTTCTTTTTGTATGACCTTGAAAGCGTAGCGTTGGTATTTGTCGGCGCGGCAGTGATTTTTGGTATTATGGCACTGTTTGGCTATGTGACGAAAAGTGACCTGTCCGGTATTGGTAAAGTTGCAATGTTTGGCATTTTCGGACTTGCAATATTCTGGCTACTGAGTTTGTTTTTGGATTTCACAGCGGTTGAAACGGCGGTATGCTTCATCGGTTTGGCACTGTTTTTGGCAATTACCGCATATGATACGCAGAAAATTAAAAAGCTTTATGAAGTCTATCAGAATGACAGTGTCATGTTGCAAAAAGCTTCTATCTATTCCGCATTGCAGTTGTATTTGGATTTCGTGAATGTGTTCCTGTATCTGCTGCGTCTGCTTGGAAAACGGAAATAAATATGAAGTGTTGTAAAAGCTTTCGCCGATCGGCGAAAGCTTTTTTTATGATTGACAGCAAATCAGTTTTTCGCTATGATAGAGAGAGGAGAGTTTTCAGGAGGGGCGAGTGAAATAAATGAATGAAATAGATATATTACTGCTGTCAGGAGCTGTTCGACCTTTGTTGCAATGGTATCAGGAAAATGCACGTGTTTTGCCGTGGCGGCAGCAGCCCACGCCGTACCGTGTTTGGGTATCGGAAATCATGCTGCAACAGACCAGAGTGAGTGCAGTTATGCCATATTTTCAGCGGTGGATGGAAGCGTTGCCAACGATAAGGGACTTAGCGCAAGCAGAGGAGGAAAACTTACTGAAATTATGGGAGGGGCTGGGATATTATAATCGTGTACGGAATTTGCAAAAAGCAGCAAAGATGATTATGGAAGAATATGATGGAAACATGCCATCTGATTATGCGCTCTTGCTGAAACTGCCCGGAATTGGCGAATATACAGCGGGAGCCATTAGTTCCATTGCTTTTGGACAAAACGAGGTAGCGGTAGATGGGAATGTTTTACGAGTGATTTCCAGAATGCTGGGCAGCTTTCGGGACATCAAAGAGCCGACAACGAAAAAAGAGATGCAGCAGCTTTTGCGAGCTGTTTTGCCGAAGGGAGAGGCGAGTGCATTTAATCAAGCGCTGATGGAGCTTGGTGCAACGGTTTGTCTTCCAAATGGAGCGCCGCAATGTATGCTTTGTCCATGGGCGGATAGCTGCCGGGCGCATGAGGCAGGGAATGAGCTGATGATTCCTATGAAAACGCCGAAAAAGCAGCGACGTATAGAAGAAAAAACAGTGTTTTTATGTATTTGCCAAGATCGTATAGCAATTCAAAAGCGACCAGCAAAGGGATTGCTCGCAGGATTGTGGGAATTGCCGTCTGTTCATGGAGTTTTGACGCAGAAACAGCTGGAAAACCAATTGGCAGATTGGCATATAGAAATGGTAGCATGTGAAAAAACGGAGACTGCTAAACATATTTTCACCCACATTGAATGGCATATGCAAGGATATATTGTAGAGGTGAAGAAACTGGCAGGAGACTTTTTATGGGTCTCTTGGGAAGAAGTGCAGCAGCAGTATGCATTGCCATCGGCATTCAAAGCATTTACAGCTGTTTTAGAAAAGCGATTCACTTAAGAACAAAACATTGGACTTTGGACGTGGGAAAGGAGAGAGAAAAATGAGATTAGACGGATTTGGCATTATGGTGGACGACATGCCGACAATGGTGAAATTCTATAGAGATGTGTTAGGGTTTGAAATCAAAGAGGAGGAAAACACCTCAAATGTATATCTGGAAAAGGATGGTACACTTTTTCTGCTTTATAGAAAATCAGACTTTGAAAAAATGACAAACCGAAATTTTTCTTACGTAAACGGTATCAATGGACATTATGAAATTGCGTTGTCCGTTTCAAATTATTCTGCGGTGGATAAGGCTTATGAAGCGGTTACAGCCGCAGGGGGACAGAGCATTATGCCGCCGACCACCGAGCCGTGGGGGCAGCGGACTTGTTATATCGCAGACCCGGAAGGAAATTTAATAGAAATCGGCTCTTTTAAAGAAGGATAAAATATGAAACATTTCCTTCTTCCTGCATAAGATGGTATTTGAAGAAGTCTTGTGAAACAGGAGAGGGGATAGTTTAGTTGAATACCATTAGTTTATGTATGATTGTAAAAAATGAAGAAGATGTGCTGGGACGCTGTTTGGACAGCGTGGCAGATTTGATGGATGAAATTATTATTGTTGATACAGGTTCTACGGATAGGACAGAACAAATTGCCAGACAGTATACGGACCATATAGAGCATTTTAAGTGGATTGACGATTTTGCGGCGGCGCGGAATTTTGCATTCTCCAAAGCGACGATGGACTATATTTGCTGGCTGGATGCAGATGACGTGATGGATGAAAAGAACCGTGAACTATTTTTGCAGTTAAAAGAGACGATATCACCCGAAACGGATGTGGTGATGATGCGCTATGAAGTTGCATTTGACGCACAGGGAAATTCTACTATGTCCTATTACCGTGAACGGCTCCTGCGCAGGGAGGCAGGGTTTGCATGGACCGGTGCGGTGCATGAAGTGATTACGCCGTGTGGCAACATCATATATTCGGAAGCGGCGGTGCAGCATAAAAAAATGCGTACGGGAGACCCGAACCGGAATTTGCAGATTTATGAAAAACTGCTGGCGGAAGGCAATACATTAGATGCAAGACAGCAATTTTATTATGCGCGGGAATTGTTTGCACACACGAGATATACAGATGCTATTGCACAGTTGGAAGATTTTTTAGGCAGCGGGCGCGGTTGGACGGAAAATTGTATTGATGCCTGCGCAGATTTGGCGTGGTGTTATTACCATATTGGAGAAGAACAAAAGCAGCTCACGAGCCTACTGCGCAGCTTTGTATATGATAAGCCGCGTGCGGAAATTTGCTGCCGACTGGGGCAATATTTTAAGGAACATCAGAAGTTGCAGCAGGCGATTTATTGGTATAGGGCGGCAATAAATTGTCCGAAACAGGATAAAAATGGCGGATTTGTTTATGATGATTGCTATGGGTTTATTCCATATTTACAGCTTTGTGTTTGTTATGACCTGCTCGGTGACCGGGAGACTGCGCGGGAATATAATGAAAAGGCGGCAAAACTCAAGCCGCAGGATAAAGCAGTTTTACACAACCGTAGCTATTTTGACAGTTTACAATCAAAAAAATAAAAATACGCATATAAATATAAATACATGCCTGTAGGTCATTCTTTCTACAGGCATATATTTATATATCGGCTGGTTTAAATGCAGTAATATGAAATCTTTCATATTATGTATGTAAGAAAAAAGGAGAAATGGCATGAAAAAGAAGCGATAAAAAAATTTTCCATTGCCCCTTGACATGTTATAGCTATTGTGATATAATGTATTTACCTTGTAATAGGTTCTTTTTTTATGCTCTTTTTTTAAAAAGAACAATCGGACAAGTGGTTATGGGGTGATAGCCCGCCAAATGTCGAAGGATAAGATGATATGAGAGGATGAGCGAAATGAGAGTAAAAATTACATTGGCATGCAGTGAATGCAAACAGAGAAATTATGATACAATGAAAAACAAGAAGAATACACCGGACAGAATCGAAATGAGCAAATATTGCCGGTTCTGCAAAAAGCACACCACACACAAAGAAACAAAATAATTGGCGTGCAGCCGGTCTGAGTTTGAAAAAAGCAGAGGAGTGAAATTCATGGCAGAAGCAACGGCAGAAAAAAAAGAAAACTGGTTTGTCCGTGCAGGAAAGAGAATCGGAAAATGGTTCCGGGAAATGAAAGCGGAATTCAAAAAGATCGTATGGCCAACTCCTAAGCAGGTTGCAAAAGATACCTCGGTAGTTCTAGCGCTGGTCATTGTTATCGGTGTTTTGGTATGGGCGCTGAGTTTGTTCTTCCACTGGGTGGTCGGTTTAATTATCGGCGCATAAAAACTTTGGCAGAAATCGACCTCTATATGGATTGCTGTATAGAGGTGATTTTGTTGTTTGCGGCGAAGTGTTGCAATCATGCAAGAAAGGGAGGAAGAA
>CATIYX010000060.1 GCA_949739095.1 uncultured Clostridia bacterium
AAAATCTCCGGTTGGCAGCGCTGCTTTACAAAACGGGAGAACTGCCGGCACAATGTGCAGCATTGGCGGAAAAAACATTGAAATATCTTAAATTAGATAACCATACTATTTGTGATGTTATGACGATTCTAATGCATCAAACGGTTTCCTTTCCGATAGCGGATGCATCGCTCAAACGGTTGGTACGCTCAGCCACAGAACCGCTGCTGGAGTCGGTTTTATGGCTGAGCGCTGTAAACAGCTATGACGGACAACAGGCGCAGCAGTGGGTGAAAGACACTATCCGGCAATACCAAAATATCAAACAGCGTAGGGAAGCAGTTTTTTTACAAGATTTGGCGATTTCGGGAGAAGAATTAAAAAATGTGGGAATCACCGGTAAGGAAATCGGAGAAATGCTTCGTGTGTTGCTGGATTGGGTGAGCGAATATCCCAATGATAATCAAAAGGAATTGTTGCTGGAACGGATGAAATCCATGAGGAAAGAAGGCGTGAAATGAAGCGTGTAATGATAATTGGAACAGGTTTGGCAGGTATGCACCTGTTACAGCGACTAAAGGCAGCCGGAGACACTGAAATTGTCGGAATTATGGGGGATGGGAATGTATGGGAAGATCTGCCGATATTGGAACGATGGGAGGATATTCCTTGTTATATTGAGAAATGTGGGGTTGAACAGGTTTATTTGGCGGCGACGGAAATAGAGAATGAGAAAAAAGAGCAGCTTTTAGGTTGGTGTAAAACACGGCAGTGTCAACTCATTATAGAGCCGCCTTTTTATGAGGCAGAAAGCCGCAAAGCACATATATTACAGATGGCACATGATCATATGGAAACATTATTAGACAGAAAGTTAGTGAGGCTGCCGCTGGATACCAGAACCTTGGTGCAAGGAAAAATCATTTTAGTGACAGGTGCAGGCGGAACAATTGGTTCAGAGCTCTGTCGGGTATTGGCACAATACCGTCCGGCAAAGCTCATTTTAATGGACATTGCAGAACACGACAGTCTGCGTATTATGCAAGAGATTGCGCCCGTAGCAAAAAATACGGTGTTGGTAATTGGGTCTGTTACCAATGAAAAGCTGATGCGCCATGTGTTTGAAGTGCACCGTCCGCATATTGTGTTTCATGCGGCGGCGCACAAACACGTACCGCTGATGGAATCCAATCTGTCGCAATGCGTGGAAAACAATGTGTTTGGTACCTATTGCTGTGCGGTGGCAGCAGCTGAATTTGGCGTGGAGACATTTGTGCTTATTTCCAGTGATAAAGCGGCACAGCCTGTGAGCGTGATGGGAAAGGCAAAGCGGATTTGCGAAATAATGATACGTCTGTTGGATGAAGAAACGCAGACAGCGTTTTGTTCAGTGCGTTTTGGCAATGTGATTGGCAGCAGCGGTAGCGTTTTACAGGCATTTGCATGGCAGATTGCCTATGGCGGACCTGTTATGCTAACAGATACCAGCATGACCCGTTTTTTTATGACTGTAAAAGAAGCGGCGCAATTGGTGATTTCAGCGGCATTTCTAGAGAAAAAGGCGCATATGTATATGTTAGATATGGGAATGCCGGTAAGAATTGTAACTTTAGCGGAGCGACTGTTGAAGCTGGTGGAGCGGGAAGATATTCCGATTGTCAATACAGGTAAGCGCGAAGGAGAAAAATTAGCAGAGACACTGTGTGCACCGGAAGAAAAGTTGTGCAGCAGTGGATATTCCCATATTTTTACGATTCAAAATAATACACATTTCCAAGGAAATGAATGGTTCGGGACGCTTAAAAAATTACAGGAAACTTTGTTTCAGGATGAAGCAGCAGCGATTCGCCTAATACAGCGGCTGATATTGGAAAAAGAATCGTGAAAATTATTGTTGAATCATTGCAGAAAATGTGGTATAATAGTCACAAAGTAACGATTATAGAAATAGAAAGCGCCACCGAATTGTTTCTTCACTGACGTTTGGAACCGGTGGGTGATGCGCGACTATTAACAGAGTTTTGTTAGAGAGGTATTATATGCCATGAGAAAAAAAGGAATTTTAGCAGTTTTGATGATAGTAATGCTGTTGCAAGCATTACCCGCCGCTGCATTTTCCGACTTGGGCGGATATGAGTGGTGCGAAAATGAAGTTACATATTTAAACGAAAAAGGATTGCTCCGTGGCACATCAGAGGGGATTTTTTCTCCGTCAGAAGCGGTTATACGAGGAGATTTTGCTGTTTTGGCAGTGCGGATATTCGGACTGGAAGCAGACTATATTCCGGAAAATTTTGATGATGTAACGCCTGATATGTACTATTACCAGCCGATTGGTATTTTAAAATTATATCAAATTGTTTCGGGAACGGATTGGAATCATTATAGTCCGGATGCCCACATGCTTCGTCAGGATATGGCGGTGCTGTTGTGGCGGTTGATGAATAAGCTGGGATATACTGCGGAGTCTCATACGGATACGGTATTAGGTGCTTATAGCGACGGATGGCAGATAGAGCAGTATGCACGGGAGGCAACCGCTTATCTGATTGAAAAGGGAATTATGACAGGAAAGCCGGATGGAAGATTATGTCCACTTGACACGGTGACACGTGCGGAAATGGCAGTCATGATGACAAGAATTCATAAATATTTATGGCAATCTTATGGAAATTAAAATGATGGGGGATTCATATGGCAGAGACGAGTATACAACAGGAGCATAAGGCTTCTGAAAAGCAGATTTTAGCGATTAAAATTGCAGTGATTTCTGTTGCTGTTATCATTTTGTTCATGATTACATCAGCTATTGTTATTTTGGCACAACGATCGGATGATACTATTTTACATGGCGTGTTTATTGAACAGATTGATGTTGGCGGGAAAACAAAGGATGAAGCAGTGGCACTGCTAAAAGACCGTATTGTGTTTGAATTGGGCGATAAACTGTTGGAAGTGAAAAGCAATGACCAGACAGATACGATTACGGTCAATGAACTGATTGAAGGCTATGACTATGCAGCAGCGGCGGAAAAAGCGTTCCAAGTCGGCAGAGAAGGAAATTGGTTTACCAATGCGGTGAGAGCAATTGGAACAGCAGTCGGGAAGGTAAATGTTGCGCTGGAATATAAGGCGGATGAAGTAATGATTACACAATTTGTGGATGAGCTTCAGAAAAAGATTGATTCGCCAGTGGTTCAAAATCAATATAGCATTGAAAGCAATAAATTAAAATTTATCAATGGTACAAAAGGGTATGCAATTGATAAAAGTAAACTGATGAGTGATATCAGTGGACAGCTAAAAGCAAAGACGGAAAAAGCCGCAGTAGAAACAACGATTACAGAGGTGTTCCCGGATGCATATGATGTTGATAAAATCTATAGCGAGATTCACAGAGACCCACAAAACGCTAGAATTGAGACTGTGGATGGTGTGACGCGGATTGAAAAAGCGTCTAATGGATATGATTTAGACAAAGACGCACTCAAACAATTATTAGAGGCGAATAAGGATAATAGCGAACCATATTATTTGAATTTGGTGGTTATAGAGCCACAAATTAAGAAGGTAGATGATAGTTCTCTGTTTGGAGATACGCTTTCTACGTTCACTTCAAAAATAAGGGATAGCGATGCGAACCGTTTGAACAATGTGCGGAAAGCGGCACAGAGTATCAATGGTGTGGTGCTGAATCCCGGAGAATTGTTTTCCTATAATGATACGCTCGGACCGGTAACGGCAGCAGCAGGATATAAATCCGCAAATGTATATTCCAGCGGAAAAATTGAGAAAGGCATTGGCGGCGGCGTCTGTCAGGTTTCTTCGGCGTTGTATTCTGCGCTTTTGATGGCAGATATGGATATTGTAACGCGGTATAACCATTCTCTGATTGTCGGTTATGTGCCATATGGACAGGATGCAACTGTATCCAGCGGTGATATTGACTTGCGGTTCCGCAATAATACAAATGCACCAATGAAGATAGTGGCGAGTATGGATAACAGTGGCGTTTATATTACCTTGTTGGGAAACAATCCACAGCCGGGCAGAAAAATTACCATTGAAAATGTGACGATTGAGACAATTCCTGTTAAAACAACAACGAAAGATGATCCTAGTCTGCCGGAAGGAAAAGTGCAGGTTGAACAAAAAGGGATGACGGGATATGTCATTGATACCTATAAAAATATTTACGTGAATGGTACGTTTATAAAACGGGAATATGTAGCTAGAAGCCACTACAAAATGTTGGAGCGGATTGAGTTGCGCGGAAGTACGCCGGTTGTACCAACGCCGACAGGGGAGACAGTTCAGCCACAGGAACCTGCTGAGCAACCCACTGAGCAACAGCCCGCTGTGCAGCAGCCACAGGAGCAACCTGCAGCATAAGCATAGAAGATAGGGCACATGGAAATATTCCGGTTTGAATGAAATGGATGTAATATGCAGTAGGATAAGAGAATATAAAAAACCTCTCAAGAGTCAGCCGTTTGGCATAGCCTTGAGAGGTTCTGTTTTTTTATGGTATAATAGTCGTGGGGACGACTATTATAAATCAAAAGCGCCGCCGAATTGTTTCATCGCTTCTCTCGAAACCGGCGATGCGCAAAATTATACCAATCCGCTCCGCGTTTATGGTATAATAGTCGCAAGACGACCTATTATAGAATTTCAGTACATTGTACAAAAATAAAATGCGCTACCTGTAAAAACAAACATCCCATAGTAAACTGTCTGAGAGGATGAATAGAAGCAATTATTCATTTCCTATCTCGCGTGCGGACAGATATTGTTCAATCACTTCTACACAGCGGTCGGAACTCAGACGGCTACTGTTTAAACTGAAATCATAATTTTGCATAACGCCCCATTTTTCGTTAGTATAGTAATTGCAATAGTTTGCACGTTTTTTATCTGTTTTTAAAATTTTGTCTTTCACTTTGTTTTCCGGAATGTCATAGAGCGCGGATACACGTTTCACTCTGCATGACATATCAGCGTAGATAAACAGGTGGACACAGTTTGGCATGTCGCGGAGTACATAATTACCGCATCGGCCTACAATCACACAAGGACCTTCCTGCGCCAGATTTTTGATAATATCAGATTGCAGAATAAACAGTTTGTCATTGATAGGCATTTCAGTAATCAAAGAGGTCGTATTGCCCAGCGTATAGGCGCCCATGGCAAGAGAATATAAAAAACTGTTTGTAGCTTGTTCATCAACACTTTCAAACACTTCTTCGCAAACACCGCTCTTTTTTGCAGCTAACTGAATCAGCTCTTTATCATAAAAAGGAATTCCTAAAGCTTCAGCTAGTTTTTTACCGATTTCTCTTCCACCACTTCCAAATTGCCGTCCAATTGTGATAACTGATTTTGTTTTCATGTAAAATCTCCTCGACTTTCTTTAATTATGTAACAATTGATAAACGTATTCGATGGTTTTGTTATAGCATTCCAATTTCACATTAGGATATGCAGAGCTATATTTTGATGTTCCAAATTTTTTTAATCTCGTTACTTCTATTATACCATGACGGGAATCATATTTCAATCATGATTTTTATAAAAATATCTGCTGTAATATGGTATAAAAAAATGGGTAAAATTAAATAATATAGTAGTAAATAAAATTGAAACTTTCGAGTTTAATAGATACCAATAAAGGGAGGAACATGCTTTGAAAGCAACAGGAATTGTTAGAAGAA
>CATIYX010000061.1 GCA_949739095.1 uncultured Clostridia bacterium
ACTACCTTATCCATACGAACGCCCGCCCATGCGGCTTCAATGCAGATTTTTTTCTTTTCCACCTTGTTTCTCCTCAAAAAACAACATATAAATCAACAGTAATCCCGTTCCGCCGACAACCCACATGTCCGCAACATTAAACACCGGAAAATCTATAAATAACACATCAATAAAGTCCACCACATAATTCAGCCAAATGCGGTCAATCAAATTTCCGATTCCGCCTGCCACAATTGCCGAAACCGCAAGCCAAATCGCATGTGCACGCGGTCGTTTGACAACCATGAACACCACCAGCGCCGCGAGCAGCAGCGCTGTCAAAATGGTGATAAAATTCACTTTCCCTGCAAGCGCACCAAAGGCAATACCTGTGTTCTGCACATAAGTTAGTTGTGCCACATGCGGCAGAAACGGAACGGAGTCCCCCGGCTGCATAGATTGCCGAATCAGCCATTTTGTCCCCTGGTCTGCACAGAGCAGCGCCACGGCGACAATCCCATAAATCCAATACAGACAGCCGCGTTTTGTTTGTAATCCTGTTTTCACTGCAGTATACATCCTCCCTGTTCCATACTGAAATATTCCCCTTTACCCCCGACAATCACATGGTCAATCACATCAATATCATTTGCTTCCAGCGCTCTGACAAGTTCCTTCGTCAATTCAATGTCCGCTTGAGATGGATGCAGGTCGCCGCTGGGATGGTTATGTGCCAAAATGACACTCTTTGCTTCTGTCCGCAGCGCAATACGTGTTACCTCCCGTTTATCTACCGGCGCATAGTCCACTGCACCTTTTGCAACTTTCACCAACTTTATCACGCGACGTTGAGTATCCAAGCATATAACATAAAACGATTCCACTTTTTCATTTGGAATGTTATCAACTGCATAACGACCCACATCGTGACATGTTCCCAAAATCGGCTTTTCTGTCCATTTTTCCCGATTATAACGCCGCATCACTTCTCGAATAACCGAAAATAGCAGCGCACTGTTTGCTGTCATTTTTCCTGCAGTCATCAAGTCTTCCGGTGCCATATCTATCAGTTCTGAAATGCTGCCGACTTCCCGTAGCAATTCTTTTGCTTTTGGTTTGGTATCTTTTTGTGGCGTGGTATAAAAAAGTAAAAGTTCCATCAATTCATAATCCTGAAAATGTTCCAAGCCGCCGGTGATAGCACGTTCTTTCACTCTTCCTCGGTGTCCTGTATAATCCGGCTTCTTTTTATATCCAATCACAACGCGCGGAATGTCCTGTAAATCCTCAATTACCTGCACGTCCACCAGATAGTTTTTCATGATACGCACCACATCGTCCGCCTGTCCAATACCAATTTCCACTGCCAAAATTCCTTTGGTTTTCAAAATACGCGCGGCATTTTTGGCAATGGTCTCATAAAACGCCAGTCCATCTTCGCCGCCGTCCAGCGCTAAATGCGGTTCATATTCTTTTACATCTCTTTCCAATTCCGCAATGTCCTGCGTAGGTATGTATGGCGGATTTGCTGTAATCACATGAAAGCTATTTTCCTGAAATGGCCAGACGGCACGCAAATCCGCCTGCACTGTCTGCACACGTCTGCCCATGTCCAGACGCATACTGTTCTTTTTTACGATCTCTAGCGCCTGCTCAGAAATATCTACACAGCACACGCTGGACTTTTCCAATGCATGCGCAATACTGATACCGACACAACCACTTCCTGTAAACAAATCCAGAATCTTTGCTTTTTCTGGCGCCTGGTCAATGACCCATTCGCAAAGCGTCTCTGTTTCGGGACGCGGAATTAAAACACCGGGTTCCACCAAAAAATCCAGTTTCATAAATTCCTTATGTCCCACAACATATGCCGCAGGTTCACCCTTGGCACGCCGCGCCACCATTTCGCTGAATTGCTCCCGTACGCTCCTGCTGCAAGGGGCTTCCAGACGCAATATCAGTTCTGCATCATCCACCTGCAAGCATTCACGCATGAGAATACGCGCCTCCCGCAATGATTCTTCGCAGGCAGTGTCTAATATTTTGCTTGCCTCTAAAATCACATCTTTGATTCGATTACCATTTATCATCTTCTTTATTCCCCGTACATACTGCATTTAAGGATGAAATCGCCACTTCAATCTGGCTGGCGTCCGGCTCTCGGGTCGTCAGCCGCT
>CATIYX010000062.1 GCA_949739095.1 uncultured Clostridia bacterium
CAAGGCAACGGCGTTGGAGGAGGAAAATACGCTGGAAAACAGGGCGCGGCTGATTGAACGGACGCTGCATTCCCTGATAGGGGAAACTAGCAATTGTGCGACGGCATATCATAATAAAATGCCAAAATCACCGGAACAAAAACGGAAATATGAAGGATATGTGGATTTGCTTTCCGTTATTAACGGAAAAGCGATTGATTTTGCCAAAACGGGCGTGCTGTTTCACATACCGCGGCACATTGCAAAATATGGAAAACCGCTGCCGTATTTTATGAAATATGCAGGTGATTATTATAAACGGCTAAAAACATTTTCTCATGCAAATAGCAACATGAATCGGTTATGCCGCGAGATTGAACGGTGGGAAAAAGCGGTCGCTTGGAAAAAGTCAGGTGTTCCTTTTGACCATGCGCTGATGATGGATCAGACATTGGATATCCCTACAGAACTGGAAAAGGAAATTGAAACAGTGTTTTTAGCATTTTGCAAGGAAATGACAGAACTGGCAAAATATCAGGCAAAAATCCGTAATTTTGATGCGCATAAAGAGGAACTGCAAGGCATTATTAGCAGAGAAGATGCGCTGCATTTTACACTCGATTGGAGCAGTTACTATAGGCGGTATCGGGAACAATGCAGGCGTATCTGCCCAGATGAGAGAATGCTTGCGACGATTGCAGTTCGGCTGTGCTATGAGACATATCCAAAGAAAAACAAGTCTTTCCCCTGGCGGGTGGCAGGAGAAGGCGTTGTTGAAAACATCAAACAAGTACCGTTTACGCTTCCGCGCCAGAGTGACTGGGGGGAAGCGTTTTATTTAGGAAAACGCTATACATTAGACGACAACTGATTGAAACAAAAGACATAGGGAGGACGACAGAAATGATTCATGAAACATGGGAAGTACAGCGCTATCTACAAGGAGAACATATTCACAAGAAATGTATCTATCGTATTTGTTTGCTGCTTGCACGCTGGTATAAAGAGCAGGGCATGAACCACATGCAAATCAGAGAAGCCATTTTTGACTGGGCAAGGCAGTTTCATGTTCATATTGACCATCAAGTCAACAACATTATCTATCAGGCGTTTCGGGAGCAGCGCCCGCTCAACGGAGATGTTGCAGTATATGTTGGTGAGGCAGATATTGCAGCGATTGAAAGCAGGTTTGATGCAAAAAATTCCAGATTAACAGCTTTGGCAATTTTGCTATATGCCAAGGTTTATGCAGATGAAAAACAAGAATTTGTGCTTCCGGGTACGGCGTTGTCCCAATGGACAGGTATTGCTGCCAGCACCTTAAGCGAGAGGGCGCTGCCGGAACTGATTGATTTTGGGTATATCAGCAAAATACAGGCGGAACAACAATTTGTTTGGAACAGCCGTGTGAAATCCAAAAGCAGCAAATATCGGA
>CATIYX010000063.1 GCA_949739095.1 uncultured Clostridia bacterium
CAAAAGCATGGATCGGGTTGAGCGGGAATTGGAGTTTGCCGCACAGCACCGTGTGGAACTGATTGCCTATGATGATGAACGGTACCCTGAGCATTTGCGTGAAATTCCCAATCCGCCGCTGGTATTATATCGGCGCGGCAAACATTTTGAAGATTGTCTAGAACTTGCCATTGCAATCGTTGGTACGAGAAAGTGTACGGATTATGGAAGGGAATGTGCCTTTACACTGGCGCGGGATTTGGCAAAAGCGGGTTTTACTATTATCAGTGGAATGGCAGAAGGTATTGACGGCTGTGCTCATCGCGGTGCGTTGGATGCACAGGGGAAAACCATAGCTGTTTTGGGAAATGGTGTGAATAAACCATATCCTAGTATTCATAAGGATTTGATGGTGGATATCATGAACAACGGTTGCGTGGTGAGTGAATTTCCATTTGACGCGAAGCCATTGGCGTTGCATTTCCCAATCAAGAATCGCATTGTCAGCGGACTTGCGCTGGGGGCGATTGCTGTGGAAGGCGGCGATAAAAGCGGCGCCAGTATCACGATTCACCACGCGAATGAACAAAGTCGCGAAACGTTTGCAGTACCAGGAAATATTAATCAGGAAAATTCACGGCTGTGCATCCGACTGATTGCGCGCGGTGAAGCGAAGCTGGTAACATCAGCGGACGATGTTCTGGAAGAATTTGAAACCGTATATGGACATTTATTGCATAAAGAAATAGAAATTCAGAAGGAGCAGGCAAAGTTATTATTAACAGAAGAAGAAAAGAAGATTTTAGCGTTGCTGGGCGACGGCCCAAGACAGCTAGAAGAACTATGTCAGCTCACCGGAATGAATGTGGCAGAGCTTGGTATGCACATGACAATGCTGGAAATGAAACATGTTATCTATACCATGCCCGGCAAGTTTTTCGGATTGCAGAAGTAAACGCGGATAGGAGGTAAAATAATAATATGGCAAAGCATTTAGTGATTGTGGAATCGCCTGCCAAGGCGAAAACCATTGGAAAATATTTGGGACGTACCTATAAAGTGGAAGCGTCCATGGGGCATGTACGCGATTTGCCCAAAAGTACAATGGGTGTTGATTTGGAGCATGATTTTGAGCCGAAATATTTGAATATCCGCGGCAAAGGTCCGCTGATTAAAAAACTGAAAACAGCGGCAAAATCCAGCGATGATGTCATTCTCGCAACTGACCCTGACCGCGAAGGGGAAGCCATTTCATGGCATTTGATGAACGCGTTGGGATTAGATGAGAAAAAAACGAGCCGCGTGGTGTTCAATGAGATAACCAAAGACGCTGTGAAAACGGCAATTCAAAACCCGCGCGACATTGATTATCATTTGGTAGACGCGCAGCAGGCGCGGCGTGTGCTGGACCGTGTGGTGGGTTATAGTATCAGCCCCATTTTGTGGCGTAAGGTGCGCAAAGGACTATCTGCCGGACGTGTGCAGTCGGTGGCGCTGCGCATGATTTGCGAACGGGAAAATGAGATTATCAATTTTGAATCGGAAGAATATTGGTCGCTGGATGCTGCACTGACGCATAAAAAAACGCGCAAAAAATTCAAAGCGAAATTCTATGGTGACAAAAAAGGAAAAATTGATGTCAAAAATGAGGCGCAGGCAAAAGAAATTTTGCAAGCGGTGGAAAATCAGGATTTTGTGGTCGATAACGTGAAACGGACGCCTAAAAAGCGGCAGCCTGCACCGCCATTTATCACCAGTAGCTTGCAGCAGGAAGCAGCGCGCAAACTGGGCTTCACGCCGTCTAAAACCATGCGTATTGCCCAACAGCTCTATGAAGGAGTGGAACTCAAAGGAGAAGGCGCAATCGGTCTGATTACCTATATGCGTACTGACTCCACACGTGTGGCAAACGAAGCGGCGTTAGCAGCAAAAGATTACATCGAGGCGACCTATGGAGACAAATTTTTGCCCGCATCGCCGCGTACCTATAAAAAAGGAAAAAATGCGCAGGACGCGCACGAAGCGATTCGGCCGTCTGTGGTTTCCTATACGCCGCAACAAATTTCTGAGTCGCTGACCAGCGATCAGAATAAATTATATAAATTGATTTGGGAACGGTTCATTGCCAGTCAGATGGCGGAAGCGAAGATTGAAACTATGACGGTGAATATCAGCGCGGGCGCATATCTGTTCCGCGCAACTGGCTCTACAGTGCTGTTTCCGGGCTTCTTGACACTGTACGAAGAAGGTAAAGATGAAGAAAAAGGTAAGGAAAAGGAACAGAAACTACCGGATATGGAAGCGGGAGATGAACTCGCTGTGAATAAAATCGATCCAGTACAACATTTCACACAGCCGCCCGCACGGTATACTGAAGCAACACTGGTGCGTGCAATGGAAGAACAGGGAATTGGACGTCCGAGTACCTATGCGCCAACAGTAGCAACCATTTTGGCGCGCAATTATGTCATTAAGGAAAAGCGGTCGCTGGTACCCACAGAGCTCGGAGAAATTGTGACCAATTTGATGAAAGAACATTTTGCAAGTATTGTGGACAGCGGTTTTACAGCGGACATGGAACAAAAACTGGATGACGTAGAGGATGGTCGACGCGACTGGAAAGAGATTATCCGCGATTTCTATGGACCGTTTGAAAAAGTCATTCAAGATGCGGATAGTAAGATTCCGCATGTGGAGATCAAACCGGAGGAAACGGATATTCCCTGTGAAAAATGTGGACGGATGATGGTAATACGCGATGGACGCTATGGGAAATTTTTGGCGTGCCCAGGCTTCCCGGAATGTCGTAATGCGCGTCCGTTGCAAACAGAAATCGGCGTGGATTGTCCCAAATGCGGCGCGAAGCTGCTGGAGAAAAAATCCCGCAAAGGCGTGAAATACTATGGCTGTGAAAAGCATCCGGACTGTGACTTTATGAGCTGGAACCTGCCGACAAATGATAAATGTCCTGTCTGCGGCAAAATGCTGTTGCAGCGTACTATGCGCGGCAGATTAATGAAGGATTCCTTTGTCTGCATTGACGAGGAATGCAGCTATAATGCGAAAAAAGAGAAAAAGAAACCAGCAGAAGGGAAAGAATAAATTGGAAGAAGCAATTGTTATCGGCGGCGGTCTGGCGGGTAGTGAGGCTGCCTATCAACTGGCGCAGCGTGATATTGCCGTTCGGCTCTATGAAATGAAACCGCAAAAATTTTCTCCTGCCCACCACAGCGAAGGTTTGGCAGAGTTGGTATGCAGCAACTCCTTTCGCTCGGGTCAGTTGGAAAACGCGGTAGGACTGCTGAAAGAGGAACTGCGTCGCATGGATTCGCTGATTATGAGGTGTATTGATAAAACAATCGTACCGGCAGGCGGCGCGGTGGCTGTGGATCGGGAACTGTTTTCCCGTGCGGTAACAGAAGCAGTAGAGCAGCATCCGAACATCACACTGGTGCGCGAGGAAGTGACACACTTGCCGGATAAAAATGCAGTGGTAGCGACAGGACCGCTGACAAGCGACGCTTTGGCAGAAAAAATTGCAGCGTTGACCGGCGGACAGCAGCTCTATTTTTATGACGCTGCCGCGCCGATTGTGACGCTGGAATCCATTGATTTTGAAAGTGCATTCCGCGCGTCGCGCTATGGTCGCGGTGAAGCGGATTATATTAACTGTCCTATGAACCGTGAGGAATATGAAGCGTTTTGGGAAGCCCTGATACATGCAGAGTGTGCGCCACGCAGCGAAGCGGACAGGGAAGTGGTGTTTGAAGGCTGTATGCCGATTGAAACTATGGCGCGCCGTGGTCACGACACTATGCTGTTTGGACCGCTCAAACCGGTCGGACTGGAGGACCCGCGCGGTGGCGGACAACCTTATGCAGTGGTACAGCTCCGACAGGATAATCGCGAAGGAACGCTTTATAACATTGTTGGCTTCCAGACACATCTCAAATGGGGAGAGCAAAAACGTGTATTTGGTATGATTCCGGCGTTGAAAAATGCAGAATTCGTGCGCTATGGCGTAATGCACCGCAATACCTATATCAATTCGCCTGCATTATTAGACCGGACTTATCGGCTGAAAAGCGGAGAAGGAGTCTATTTTGCAGGACAGATGACAGGCGTGGAGGGCTACATAGAATCCACTGCTTCGGGCTTTGTGGCAGGTGTGAATCTGGCACGGCGTTTGCAGGGGAAAGAGGACGTGATTTTTCCGCGTACCACGGCAATTGGCGCATTGGCACACTATATTTCCGGCGGTGCAGTTTCAAAATTTCAACCTATGAATGTGACATTCGGCATCATGGACGGACTGGACAAAAAAGTGAAAAAGAAACGAGAGAGAAACCTGCAAATTTCA
>CATIYX010000064.1 GCA_949739095.1 uncultured Clostridia bacterium
AATATCGTCCTCTTGAATTTTATAATCTGCCCGCGGCGATACCACAACGTCACGCCCTTCTTTTGCTGCCATGACTGTGACGCCATAGACTTTACGCATGTTGAGTTCATCCAGCGTTTTACCAATCCAACTGGGCAGCGGACGCACCTCCACAATACTATGGTCCTCCGACAATTCAATCATATCCACAATGTGACTTGACGCGAGCGACTGGACAAATTTGATTCCCATGTCTCGCTCCGGCAAGACAACACGGTCCGCACCAACTTTTTTCAAAATTCTGCCATGCAATTCCGTGGCAGCTCGTGCCACAATGAAATTCACACCTAACTCCCGCAGCAAGACGGTGGATAAAATGCTGGTTTCAATTTTTCCGCCCACTGCGACAATCGCGCCGTCAAAATTGCGCGCGCCAACCGCTTTGAGCACCGATTCGTCCGTACAGTCTCCTACGATTGCATGTGTCACATGGTTTTGTATTTCATTAATGATTTCTTCGTCTTCGTCAATTGCCAGCACTTCATATCCTTTTGCATACAATGATTTACTCACCGCTTCGCCAAACCGTCCGAGTCCCAGTACCATATAGGATTCTTTCATAGTATTTTCATTTCCTTTCCGCTAACCGACCATGAGCTGCGCCCGTGGATAACGTATTTTACTGTTATAGTCATGTTGCTTGGCAGCAATTGCAAAGCCGATTGTGAGCACGCCAACGCGGCCAAAAAACATGAGTATCATAATCACACATTTGCCGACACCTGTTAAATCAGGTGTGAGCGATTGTGTAAGTCCCACCGTACCAAATGCGGACACAGCTTCAAACAGAATTCTTTGCAGTCCTGCCTGCTCTGAAAAAGACATAACCAGAATGCTGATAAATAGCACCATAATCGCAATCAGCACAATACTGACCGCACGTAGGATAATGCCATGTCCAATGTGTTTCCCATGTACATTGACAGTTTTGGAGCCGCGGATAACGTTATGCACGGTGATTAAAATGACCGCCAACGTCACTGTTTTCACACCACCCGCCGTAGAACCGGGGGATCCACCAATGAACATTAAAATCATGGAAACAAACTTACTCATTTCCGTCATAGCGCCCTGGTCAATGGTATTAAATCCTGCCGTTCTGGTCGTTACCGACTGGAAAAAGGACGCAAGCACTTTATGCGGCAGGGACATATATCCAATCGTTTCTGTATTGTTATATTCAAACACAAAAAACATCACTGCACCA
>CATIYX010000065.1 GCA_949739095.1 uncultured Clostridia bacterium
AAGTAGGAGCGGTTCGTGAAGGTGGCTTCAAACTTTTTGGGATATTCAAATGTAAGGTTGCCAATCGCCGCCGTCATTTGCTGATATTGCGTATTTTGTGCCTTGAGAATCGGCGCATTGCGGTACTCCTTCACAAAAAAATGAGCAATCAGACAAACCGTCAAGAGCCAGACAGTAACGGAAACGGTGATATTCCAAAATTTTCGGGAGGAAAACGCTCCGGTAAAGACGTGGTTCGGAAAAAATTGACGGGTTTGGCGGCAGGAGGCACAATACCGTTTGCGTGTCTGTGTTTCGCTGCCGCAGTGCCAGCAAACATGCCGCGCTTTTTTTGCCGCTGCTCCGGCGCGCCGCCGCGTTTCTTTGCAGTCGGGGCAATATTCCACGCCCACCCAAACGATTTTGCCACAGCCGGCGCAAGGGTGTGTTTGCGCATTGCCGTCTTTTGCATCATCATGTTCCATGTCGTGCAAAATCTCGCGGCAGTCCAGACAATAGGATTCTCCGGCAGGCGCAGACTTTCCGCACAAGGAGCAGGTGCCTGTCATATGTACTGATGTGTCAGTGAACAAAGGTGTTTTACAATAGGGACAATGGGATTCGCCCAGTTCTATAGGCGCGCCGCAGGAGGGACAGGAACAGGGCACAAACGGCGTTTTTTTGCGCGCATCTGCACGCTCTAACGGTTTTCCGCAGCGGGCGCAAAATTCTGCGCCGGGTGTTGTAATAGGTGCACCGCAATGAGAACAAGTATTCATTTAAAAACCCCCTTTATATTTTTCCTTGTCTGGTCTGACAGGTGTTAGTCGTATTTTGTCAAAGTCGGGTTCATTCTAATTTTCTGTGTGAGGAAATGCTGCATATTTCCTTCTTTAAGTGTACCAGATAATTCATTTTAAGTCAAGAATATAAATAGAAGGTGGAGGCGGTACATTTTGACCATATACAACACATTTAGTGCATAAAAGCTTTTTATGTATTAAAGAAAATGTGGTATTCCATTTAGAAAATGCACTGCAGATATAACAAAAAAATCCCGTAGCGATTTGCTACGGGATTTTTATTTGTCTTTTTATTTGTTCGCCTGTTTTTCCTGACTGCGATTAAACCGCTGTCTGAATTTTTCAACGCGTCCGCCTGTGTCAACCAGTTTTTGTTTTCCGGTAAAGAACGGATGGCATTTGGAACAAATTTCAACATTGATATCCTGTTTTGTAGAACCGGTTTCAATGACATTGCCGCATGCGCATTTGATTGTCGCCGGACCGTAGTTCGGA
>CATIYX010000066.1 GCA_949739095.1 uncultured Clostridia bacterium
ATAAATCCTTAGCTATGGTCGTACACCTCCAAAAACCAATTCCATTTTAAATTTTGACATAAAAAAAATGAGTGTCAGAACGTTTCTCACACCCAAATACGCATTTATCCCCCCCTGTGTATACCCACCGGCGGGAGTCTGCCTATTTGCCCTATACCTCTTGATATAAGGCGAGAAGAAACTTCTGCTTGTTTTACAAAAATATATTATAGCATAATGATGTGCCGTTGTCAAGAAAAATATTTGCTTATTTTAAATTGATAAGCGGGGATACACATGCCAAAAGGGACGGAACCTTACGGCCCCGCCCCTTCCGGCAGAAATAGATTTATATTAGGAATAGTGATGGCTTATTGTTTTGGGATGGTGATGACATATTCGATATATTCGTCGTGGTCATTGCGTTTGGCGGCAGCTTTCACGCCCGCCTGTTTCATCACATCCACCGCTTGTTTGATGGTGTTGACAAAAATGCGGACATCTTTAATCAGATAGGTTTTTTTCTGTTTGTCCGGTTCTCTATCCTCCAGCATTTTGTCAATCAATTTATCAGTCATCTGTACGTTATAGCCTTTATCAATCACGGTATAGAGCGCTTTGCATTGCAACTGTTCATCCGGCAGCCGCAGCACCGCCCTCGCGTGGCGCTCTGTCAGATTATATTCTGAAATCATCTGTTTGACCTTAGGTGGCAGTTTCAGCAGGCGCAATTTGTTAGCAATGGGCGATTGCTTTTTCCCAATGCGTTCCGCCAGCTCCTCCTGCGTCATGTGGTGCGTCTGAATCAGCGCCATGTATGCCTCCGCTTCTTCCATGAACGACAAATTTTCCCGTTGTAAATTTTCAATCAAAGCGATTTCCGCTGCTTCATCTTCATCATATTGACTGATGATTGCCGGAATATATTTCAGTCCTGCCATTTTAGATGCGCGCAGCCGCCGTTCGCCCGCCACCAGTTCATAGCCCCGGTCGCACTTGCGTACGGACACCGGCTGAATCACACCGTAGCGGGAAATGGAACTACATAATTCTCCCAATGCCTCTTCATCAAATTTTGTCCGCGGCTGATAGGGACTTGCGGTAATCTTGTCCACTTCAATGTTCACAATTTTCTTCTTCGTATATAAACATGGCATCATGACAGTACCCCTCCGTTATCTTTTGTAAAATCATTTCCAATTATTTCCTTTAATTACAGTATACCATATTTTTACAATTTGAAAAGGGGGAACCGAAACAAAAATTTCGACGAAATCCGCCGTCTGCGCCGCAAAACGTTATTCCATACAGACAATTACGCCCTGCCTGACCCTATTTTTCAAAAACAATGCACCAAAATTCTTCTACAGCATATAGTAATAGTGTAACTATAATTCCTGGGAAATTCTCCACCTAGGCATCAGAGAACTGAATTCCATATGGTCCCCAGAGGATAGTAAAGCGGTTCTTTGACGCAGCACCCCTGAAAAATTTTCTCTGCACGGTGTATGGCATTTGTC
>CATIYX010000067.1 GCA_949739095.1 uncultured Clostridia bacterium
AAACAGACTTGATTCCCTACGTCAGCTTTCCACGGTACGCGCCGCGGTATCTGAATCAGGTTCAAAGGGTCAGGTTCTACCTTCTCAACTCCCATGCGAGTCCCCCTACAAATCCCATATGAAATTTTTATCATAGTTGCAAGGCAACTATTGTGTGCTTTTTGGAGCAAGGTTACCCAAAAACTTTCTGGCGTTCCGAGCTTCCAATTCATGGAATATCCGGGCGTGTACCGGATATTCCATACCTCTCAGCCGTGAGCGTTTCGGTAGGAACGCTGCGAGAGCGGACGCGGCTGCCAGGAGGATTCCGACAAGGGGGACGGCTTGACGCTGCGCAAAGCGAAGCGGAATAAGTCCCCCTTTCGAAACTATAGTAGTTTTATTATATTATACTTTTTGGACTTTGTCAACACCTCGTCTGAGAGAAAACATTGCCGTAAATCCGCCGCTAAGCAGCAGCATGGCATAAAAACTAATGCCGCGGCTGAGCAACACACCCGCCGGCGCGAGAGCAGCAGTGAATATGCCCGTTGACATCTGCAAAAAAACCGATTCATTTACACCAACTGCACCAGGCAGCGGCAGCGATGACACCGCCACCACCAGCACCGATTGCAGTGCTATCATGTCCAACGCACTATAACCCGAAAGTCCCAGCGCCGCATAGACAAACGACGGAATGGAATACATACAGGTCAATTGCAGCAGCGTTATCAGCAGCATTTGTAAAACCAGTGCGGGACGGCGGCGCAGAAGCTGCGCGCCCTCGCGGTATCCGTCCAATTGTTTTCGTGCCGCGGCGCGAACCGTTTCCCCGCGTCTCACAATATGGCATTTCTCCAGCAGTCCTATCACGCCCATCACCAGCTTTTCCGCCGCGGGCTGCCAAAACATCGCCAACAACATCAACGTCACCAGCAGTAGATTAAATGCCGCACCCAAACCAAACAGCAGCAAAACATATCCTCTTGCCGCACCCAGCAAATATCCTTTCAGCAGCAACATTGCGCCCGCATACAACAGCATAGATACCTGATAGACTGCGCCAATCATCAAATAACACAGCGCACTGTGCGGCACTTCAATATCGTCTTTTGCCATCAACACCATTTGTGCAGGCTGTCCGCCGGAGGCAGAAGGCGTGATTGCGCTGAAATAAAAACCGGCAAACGCATATTTCAGACAACGCAAAAACGACACCCTACCGCACAACGGACGCATGACCAGACGGGTATTCCACGCTTCGCACACCACAAACCCTATCATGACCGCCAAACCCGCTGCAAGCCAAATAGGGTTTGCCTGCTGCACCGCACGGTGTAGCTGCCGCAATCCGTCTCCGCGCAGCAGGTAGTAGAGCGTGAGTCCGAAGAGCGCCACTAAAAACAGTCCGCTCCAAATATACTTTTTCTTGTTTTTCATGACAACATAGTCCCATCCACTTTCACAAATTCATAGCCGCGTTTCAATAGTTGCGGCAGAGCGATTTCCAGCGCCCCAAGCGTATGCTCCGGTGCCTCCGGTGCACCACCGCTGTCGTGCAGGCAAATCACTGCACCCCTGTGCACCCGTTCCAGCAGTTTTTGTGCAATGCCTTCCGGCGTTGCGCTTCGCTGCCAATCCTCACACATCACATCCCACATGACAAGCCGCAGCCCATACTGCCTGATTTCATAGCGCGTCATGAGATTGGCATGTCCCCACGGCGGACGGTACCACCGGAATGGTACGCCGAGATAATCCGCCGCCAGTTTCATTCTTTCAAAATCCTTTTGCACTGTCCGCGGCGCTGTGAGTAATGCATTTTGATGAGACGCGGAATGAAACCCAATCAAATGCCCGCGCCGTTTCATCTCCGCTATCAGTTCAGGACAGGCAAGCGCATGTTCCGCCGTCACGAAAAAGCTTGCCGGCACATGGTAGCGCGCAAGCAGGTCCAGCAGCCGACCGGTATAGCGCGGGTCGGGTCCGTCGTCAAACGTCAACATAACCTTGCCGCCGTCCGCATGCCGCACTGCATGTTTATCCGCATGTTTGGTATACCAGGTCGGCGCCAGCGCATAAAGCGCATAAACGCCCGCTGCCGCAAAGGGAATCCATTTTTTCATTGTGCCACCTCCTGCCGCTGCATCCGCCGGGCAATGACTGCCGCCGGATCTGCGCGCAGTCCGCGGCGCACTGCTTTGATATTCTCCCGCATCCGCATAAGCTGCGCTTCATCTTGCAGCAGTGTTTCTATCTCCGCCACAATATCAACCGGATTTTTGGGACAGACCCGCCCAATGCCATGGCGTTCAATGAACCGCGCGTTTTTCTTTTCCTGTCCCAATTCCGGCTGACACACCAGCATAGGTACTCCTTCATAAATGCTTTCAAATAGTGTAATTCCGCCCGGTTTGGAGAGCAGCAAATCCGCTCTGCGCATGTATTCCTCCACATGACCGGTGAACCCCACCACCTCTATATTCTCCCAACGTCCCCGCAATTTTTCATAAATCGTCTGGTTTTTCCCTGTCAAAATTGTTATATGTAATCCTGGTATGCGGTTAAGCGCGGCATAAAAACTTGTCCCCCGCCGTGGTAGCAAACACAAACCCCCGCCGCAAATCAGCAGTTCCTTGCCGCTGCGTTTTTCTTCTGCTCCACCGCTTCGGAATCCCTCGCGCACCGGTATACCGCTAACTTCTATGCGGTCTTTTGCCACACCCTTGCGCATGAGTTCCCATTTCACTTCCGCCGCCGGCACAAAATAGAGGTCTGTTTCGGACGAAATCCATTCGTTATGTGCACTCACATCTGTAATACAGGTCACGGCACATACGGTGCTATGGTACATCTTTTTGTAAAAAGAAACCAACTCTGCACCAAATGGCAGCGTGGAAATTACTACATCTGGATCACAGTCTATCATAAGCCGCCGGAAGGGGCGTAAAAACATACCTGACACCACATTTTTGCATGGCTGCGGTAATTTGTCGTTACAGTTATAGTAGATATTATATAATACTTTTGCATGACGCACCAATGTTCCAAATATACGGTACAGCGCGCCGCTGCCCTGTGGCATTAGATATTCCACAATATCGCATATTTTCACATGCGCACCCGGAAATCGCGCTTCCATCTGGCTTTTGATTGCCGCCGCTGCTGACAGGTGTCCCATACCGAATTTTCCACTTAAAATTAAAATATTCATGGAGCTCCTCCCCCTTTATCTGCTGCAAATTTTCTGCGCAGAAAGTTTCCTTTTCTCTCTTATTTTCTATAATACGCCCTATTTCTTAATTTTTTATTAACAATTTCATGAATGATTCTCAAATTTTTTCCGTATATTTTCTAAACATTTTCGGGAATACTAGGTTTATCTTAAATACAAGGAGGCTACTACCATGAATTGTCAAGCAAACAAAAGTATTCAGTGTACCGTACAGCAGTGTAAACATCACTGCGGACAGCAGGACTACTGCTCTTTGAACAGCATTTTGGTTGGAACGCACGAACTGAACCCCACCATGGACCAGTGCACAGACTGCAAATCATTTGAAAGAAAATAAACCGACATAAAAAAACTTCCCACATGTCCTTTGTGGGAAGTTTTTTTATGCGCTGTTAGACAATTGTTTTTACTTTTTATAGATAAAACCGCACCATGTCAACCATTTTTACAAGTCTCTCATATTTGTTGTTATCAGTCATGTTTAGCGGTTCAAAATGGTTTCTCCGTCAAACAACAGAACGCCCAGCCCCAGTCCCATACTGTTCCCTTGTTCTAAGTACGCGACAAAATTTTGCTGTAATTTGGTGTCCCGCGGCAGGCTTTTCAGGTCTGTGCCATATTTGCAATGAAATATGCGCCAAAAATCATCATTGTCTGCGGAAATCTTGCTTTCAATCACATCAAACATCTGCGCAAATTTTAATAAATTAGACTCTGCCGGAAAAACGTTTTTATGCGGCGGATATAGTAGCCATGAATAACACACCACAGGCAAGACACCGCCCTTCGGTTTGTAAAATTCGTGTGCACACCGAAGCGAATCTATCACCGCGTCCGGCGTCAGCGCACCACTGGATGGAATGTGACAGTTATAGACCATATCGCCCTTTTTTAAAACATCCCGGTATGCATCACATGAAAAAGCGACTGTTTCATATTGCAATCGTCCCAGTTTAAACCGCTCACACAGATAAAACCGCCGAAACCACCTTGTGACAAACGTCCCCCAGACATTATAAACCGCTTTACATTCCATCAGTTTATATTTTAAATCACACATGGTATCCCAAAAAAGTTCCTCACCGAGTCCCGTTTGCCGGTAAAGATAGAAAAGCGGTTTTGTACATAGTATTAAAAAAATCATGTCCACCGTCATTCTGTGAATTTCCGTTTTTTCTGCGATTTCCTGCAATATATCAAGATATTTTTCATCTGCCGCACAAAAAAAGTTATCCATTGCCGCGTAAAGACTGTTCATCATCTCTTTTTGCTGCAAAACGCGAAATTTCTCTTCTAAAAAAACGACTGCTTCCGGCGGAAACCCTGTTTTTTCTCCAAATACTCTCATCATGTATCATCAGTCCTTTTGAGTTTCTTATTTATGCATCATTATATATTGGGCATAGAAAAATGTCAACGATGAAAGCATCATTCTTTTCACAGAGTGATATTCTATTTCACAGAATTTCTAATAACGCCTATTTTTTCTTTCTATCCGCCGGAGATGTCTGCTCCGGTTTCCAGTTCCATTGATAATAGAAAACGCCGGACGCCACCAAACATTCCAAAAACGTAAACCATGCGAGCTGCGGCAAAAAGCCCAGCAGTGCATGACCCTCTGAGAGCAGCGGCAAATGCAGCGCCACCGGTCCCATTGCCAGCAAAAAACAGGCGAACAATGTACCAAAACGCAAAATATCTTTATAAAACGTCTGTTTCCAATTTTCCTCCATGTTTCTTCCCTCTTTCCGCTCATACGGTATATTTCCACCTAAACAATAGCTACCTATCCCCATCATTTATATATATTTCTTATTTTAACATGCTGCGGCATAGACCGTCAAACCACAAATATTGCCGCCACAGGAAAACGCACCGCCTTTCGCCTTTTTCAGCCAAATTTTCCTGTCGAATCCGCTCGCAGCAACGTGGAATTTCGCGAACGGTTTCACTTGAAATCAGATAGGTGTTGCGTTATAATAAACACAAGATATTGTGGACCTTGTCCGTCTAAAATACAAGATAATGCAAAAGAAGGGAGCTTCACATCTATGCTGAAACATAACCCCAAGCCAGAATTCGCCCAGGAACCGGAAGAACACTACTTGCTTGAAAGGATTGAACTGCCCTCTGTCCCCCTGACCCTTTCTTATTATATAACCGTCAACACCAGCTATAGCGCTACAAATATTTCTGTTCCGGAATATGGAATTGAAATTCAACAAAAACAGCCGCCGGACAGCACCATTGCACAGCGTTTTGCGCTCTGCATCAGTCCTGACCAAGATACGGTAGAAGAACTCCTGCATTTTATGGCGCTGCACACAGTGACGCCATTACAGCTTCAATTCGTTTTGGAAGATATCTGGCTGGAAACCGACCAGCCGCATGTTCCGCCGGTCGTCCTAACGGTGGAGGAACAACGTTTGCTTAGCGACGCACAGCGCAAAAGATTGCCGCTGCTCTCCAGCGACTTACAAAAACTGGAACAACAGGAAGCGCGTTTTTTGTCGGATAATGTCTGTTTTTATCTATGACATCTTGTCAAAATTTTCTAATCATGCTATAATAAGCGCACGGCGTTTTTGTGCAATTAGCTTTTATTTTTGCTAAACAGACGGCGGTGGTGTGGACCCGGCGTCGAACCACAAAAACGCTTATTACTTTATTTTACTTAATCTTGTAGTCACTCCGCCATCCCC
>CATIYX010000068.1 GCA_949739095.1 uncultured Clostridia bacterium
GCATTCACGCGGCGGCGCGTTTTCTCGATTTCCGCCGCCATGAGTTGACAGGCTTTTTCCACCTCCGCCAGCCGCAGCATATCCGGAAGCACATCGGACAAGGATTTCACTGCATCATCCAAATCGCCGGAGGTGAACGCAAAACCATAGGAATAGATATCATTTTCATCCGGCGTTCTGGTTTTATAATGAAAGACAGGGATGTCCACGCTCATGACATTTCGTGTTTCCAGTTCCAGCGATACAGACTGTCCGGGCGCAAGCAACGCCGTTTTCAGTGAAGCGTCATCCATGACAGCACTCGCCAATACAAAATTTTGGTTTGCCGCCCGAATACCGCGTTCCACCTTCTCGCGCAGCGCTCTGTTTTCCCGTACCAATTCCAAAAACTGGCGCATGAGCTCATCCCGCTTATCTTTCAGGAGCTTATGACCGCGGCGTGCCGTCACCAGTTTCTTTTTCAGCCGTGTCAGTTCCATGCGCGTTGGATTCACCTGCACCGTTGCCATACGTCCACCTCCTTCCGTCTATTGCTCCACATAATATTCGTCTAAATATGCATCCTTGATTCGTTTCAATTCACTTCTTGGTAAAATAGACAGTAATTTCCAGCCCAACGCCAGCGTCTCTTCAATATCCCGATTCGTCTCATATCCTTGGGAGACATATTCCTTTTCAAACGCATCGGCAAATTTCGCATAAAGTTTATCAATATCCGTTAACGCCGCTTCTCCCAGAATGACCATGAGTTCTTTCGCATCTTTTCCGCGTGCATATGCCGCAAAGAGCTGATTCATGGTATCCGCATGGTCAGCGCGCGTTTTACCTTCTCCAATTCCTTTATCCTTCAATCGCGACAAGGAGGGCAGTACGTCAATGGGTGGCGCAACATTCTTGCGGTAGAGTTCACGACTTAAAATAATCTGCCCCTCTGTGATATATCCTGTCAAGTCCGGAATCGGATGGGTTTTGTCATCCTCCGGCATCGTCAAAATCGGAATCATCGTAATACTACCCGCTTTGCCCTTTTGCCGTCCCGCGCGTTCATAGAGCGTCGCAAGGTCGGTATACATATAGCCAGGATATCCACGCCGTCCCGGCACTTCTTTCCGCGCAGCGGACACCTCACGCAGCGCGTCGGCATAGTTAGTGATA
>CATIYX010000069.1 GCA_949739095.1 uncultured Clostridia bacterium
AATTTTTAAAAAATACACCCTTTTGCAGCAGCCGATGGGTACCAATGATAATATTGATACTCCCGTTCGCCACTTTCTGAACAATTTGCTTTTGCTGTTTTGGAGTGCGGAACCGACACAGCATTTCAATTTGAATCGGATAGTCTTTCATTCGCTGCCCAAATGTGTTATATTGCTGTTGTGCCAAAATGGTGGTCGGCACCAAATATGCCACTTGCTTATCCTCCATGACTGCTTTGAATGCTGCTCGAATAGCAACCTCTGTTTTTCCAAATCCAACGTCGCCGCAAAGCAAACGGTCCATGGGTTTCGCGGATTCCATGTCCTGCTTAATCTCCGCAATGCAAGAAAGCTGATCTTCTGTTTCTTCATATTCAAACGCTTGCTCAAATGCATTTTGCCAATCGGTATCCGGTGCAAATGCAAAGCCTTTTGTGGTTTGACGCTGTGCGTAGAGCTCTACTAATTGTTTGGCAATATCTTCCGCGTTTTTCTGCACCCGCGCTTTTGCCTTTGCGAATTCATTGCCGCCCATTTTGTTCAGCTTCACACCCGTTGCATCCGCTCCGAGATATTTATTGATACTGTCAAGCTGCGTGGCAGGAACATAGAGAATATCATTTCCTTTATAAACGATTTTTAAATAGTCCTTAATTTTTCCATCCACTTCAATACGGTTGATACCAAGATACCGCCCAATTCCGTGAACTTGGTGAACAACATAATCCCCTTCCGCGAGGTCTTGATAAGAACGGATGCGTTCCCCTTTCATTTTACGTTTCCGTACTTTTTTTCGCTGGGTACCAAACAATTCACGGCTGCTGAGAAACACATGTCCCAGCAGCGGATATTCAAAGCCACGTGTATAGGACCCTTCGTGCAGCACAACTTGACCCGCCTCAGCTGGCGTTCCATCTTCACAAATAAAAGAAGAAATACCATGCTCCAACAAAGTTTGTGCAAACGTCTGCGCACGGCTCAGTGTCCCAACCAACACATCCACTGCATATTGTTTCCCATACCAATATGCCATATCCTCCAATATCAAGTTCATGTTACCCTGATATGCCTGCAGATTCCGCGCTGTGATATTGACCGAGCAAGTGGGACGGATATATTCATTTTGCGCATGAATACCGCTTGTGCAAACGACTGTTTTTGTTTTCAGCAGTCCTGAAATATCATAGCTATCCAGCATATAACTTCCTTTTAACTGCGGCATTTTATTATGGTCAATCAATTCCGCAAGCTGGCTATGAAATTCTTTTCCGAGTGTGTCGCAGCGGTCAAACAACCCGTTGGGATAGTCTAAAAAGATGACGTCATCCGCACTGAAATAGGAAAATAAAGTTGGTAATTGCCGATATAGCAAAGGAATATATTTGTCCACTGCCGGAAAATAGTGCTGTTGGCGAAATGCTTCAATATCCTGGCGGATATCACTGCTCAGATTCAAATGTTTCATTTGTTCCAATGCTGCGGCTGTATTTTCGGCGGTTTCTTTATCGTAAACAGCCTCACGGCAACAAATGATTTGAGATTCATCTGTAAGTGGCTGGGAACGCTGCGTCTCCGAATCAAAACAGCGGACAGTATCCACTTCATCATCAAAAAATTCTATACGTAGTGGCTGGTCGCCTGCAGGAGAATAGATGTCTAAAATTCCACCGCGAATACTGAATTGTCCAACACCTTCTACCGTATCGCAGCGTTTATATCCCATCAGTGCCAGTCGCTGTGTCAATGTTTTCAAATCATAGCGCTCACCTGGACGGAATGCAAATGTCACCTCATCCCAAAGACTGGCGGGAAGTGTATACTGCATTAAGGCTTCTATGGTTGTCACGACGACCAGCGGTGATTCCCCAGCGCGAATTTCCCGCAAAACATTTAAACGTCCATGAATCACTTGCATATCGCTAGCTTCGATATGATGAAAAATATAATCTTTAGGCGCATATAACAATACACGTTCACGTCCAAAACCTATACTGAGGTCCTCTGCAAGACTGCGCGCATCCAGCATATTGGCAACAACAACTAATCCTGTTTTTTGTGTTTTCAATAAAAGTTCGGTAATAAAATGGGCACGGGCACTTTCTGTGATACCGCTGACCATGGTTTTGGAACCGCTTTTTTGTATAGACGAAAGGACCGTCTGATACTCTGTCAGGCGGTCTAAAATTCCTGTCAATTTTGCCATGGAACCTATCCTCCATTTACTTCATTCATTGCATAGGAAACGCCGAATTTCATAAGCAGCGGAAGAACATGTTCCACACGCTTACGTGTATCTACCAATAATTTCCTGTCTTCCTGCGTGAAATGGCCTAATACATAGTCCGCCAAATCCATTTGCGGCGGACGACTGCCAACACCAATGCGAATACGTGGAAATTCATTTGAATTTAGCTGATATATAATGCTTTTCATGCCATTATGCCCGCCGTCACTGCCTTTGGGACGAATACGAATACGTCCTACATCCAAACTAACATCATCATATATTACTATGATATTCTCATCTTCCAGTTTATAGTAATGCTTCAATTCCCGCACACTCTCACCACTGAGATTCATAAACGTCTGTGGTTTCACAAGAATCACTTTTTCGCCTTGTATCATGCCTTCGCCGTAAAGTGCTTTAAATTTAAGTTGTTTCACCTTGATGTGATAACTCTCAGCCAACGCATCAATCATATCAAATCCGATGTTGTGGCGTGTTCCTTCAAATTTATTTCCTGGATTTCCCAGTCCTATAATTGCATACATGCGTACCAACGCTCCGTTTCTGAGGAGTTTTTATTTGGATATCTTATCTAATACAACAAATACACCCCCTACACATTGTAAGGGGTGTATGTTTCAATCCCTAAATAAACTATTATATCTATCCTTATGTTATTTAATGATACGGACAGATAAAATACCATCCATCGCTTCAATAGATTGAATATTTGCTTCTGATACATCCGTATTGGTATCAATCAGCGTTACCGCTAAATCTCCTTTGGATTTATTAATCATATTTTCAATATTAATACCTTTATCCGCAAATGCCTGTGTAAAAGCACTAATCATTTTCGGAACATTTTTGTGTGCAATAAATAGACGTTCTTTGGCACTGCGCGGCATCACACATTCCGGAAAATTGACGGAATTGACAACATTTCCGTTTTCCAGAAAATCAATTAATTGACTGCATGCCATAGTTGCACAGTTGTCCTCTGATTCTGGCGTAGAGGCACCCAAATGAGGAATGGCTACCACATTTTTCATTTTTAAAACTGTTTCATCTGGAAAATCCGTCACATAGCAGGACACTTTTCCAGATTCCAACGCTGCTGCCATTGCGCTATTCTCCACCAGACCACCGCGCGCAAAGTTTAAAATACGAATACCATCTTTTGCACCGTCTAAGATATCTTTATTTATCATGCCTTTTGTTTTATCATTCTGCGGCACATGCAATGTGATGTAATCACATTTTGCCAGCATTGTTTGCAAATCATCTTCACGTTCAATATGACGAGAAAGATTCCATGCAGCATTAATAGAAATATAAGGGTCATATCCGATTACTTTCATGCCCAAATGATATGCCGTATTAGCCACCATAACACCAATTGCACCCAGACCGACTACACCAAGCGTTTTTCCAGAGATTTCCGGACCTGCAAAATTGGCTTTCCCTTTTTCTACCAGCTTTGCAACACCCTCTTCTCCATCCAATGTCTTTGCCCAAGTAACAGCATCCGTAATTTTACGAGAAGCCATAAGCAAACCGCCAATAACCAATTCTTTCACTGCATTTGCATTTGCGCCCGGTGTATTAAACACAACAATACCTTTTTCGCTACATTTATCAATCGGAATATTGTTAACGCCTGCACCTGCACGTGCAACCCCTTTCAGATTGGAGGGAAGCTCCATTTCATGCATGTTAAAACTGCGTAGCACAATCCCATCGGGATTGGTCTCCCCATCAGAAACCTGATACCCTTCGCCAAACTGCTGAGTACCGCAAGCTGCAATTTTATTTAATGTTTTAATACTGAACATTGATTCCACCTGCTTTTATTTATTTTTCGCTTCAAAGTCTTTCATAAAGTCTACCAATGCTTTTACACCTTCTACTGGCATTGCATTATAAATGCTGGCACGCATACCGCCGACTGTGCGGTGACCTTTCAGATTCACAAATCCTTTTGCGTCAGCTTCTGCAATAAATTTCTGATTCAATTCATCTGAATCAGTTACGAACGGTATGTTCATCAGCGAACGATCCTCTTTGACTACCGTTCCACGGAACATAGCGGATTCGTCCAGATAGTTATACAGCAGATTTGCCTTTTCTGTATTGATTTCTTTCAGCGCAGCAGTGCCCCCCATTTTTTTCACCCATTCCAACACCAATTTGCAAATATAAATTGCATAGGTCGGCGGCGTGTTATACATGGAGCGGTCTTTTACATGCGTTTCATATTTCAGCATAGTAGGCGTGCAATCCATAGCATTGCCAATCAAATCTTTTTTCATAATAACAACGGTAAGACCCGCAGGTCCCATATTTTTTTGTGCCCCTGCATAGAGCAAACCAAACTTATTCACATCAATCGGTTCAGATAAAATATTAGAAGAAATATCTGCAACCAACGGAACATTTCCTGTTTCCGGCAATGTGTGGAACTTTGTACCATAGATGGTATTGTTCAATGTAATATGCACATAATCGCTGTCCTGATGAATCATGGAAGCATCCACTTTTGGAATATAGTTAAACACTTGATCTTCGCTGGACGCGATTTTGCGCGCCTCCCCATAACGTGAAGCTTCTGCAAATGCTTTTTTCGCCCATTGACCGGTAATAACATAGTCCGCTTTGTTATTTTTGTTCATCAAATTGAGCGGAATCATAGCAAACTGTGTGGATGCGCCGCCCTGTAAGAAAAAGACTTCATAGTCGTCACTGATGTTCATAACTTCACGAAGCAAATCCTGTGCGCCATAAATAATGCCTTCATATACCTTAGAACGATGGCTCATTTCCATCACGCTCATGCCGCTATCGCCATAGCAAAGCATTTCTTCCTGCGCAGTTTTCAACACCTCTTCCGGCAACATCGAAGGACCAGCAGAGAAATTATACACTCTGTTCATAATCACTCACTCCAATTAAAAATTTCATCTATCCTTTATTATATAAGAATTCTTTAGTAAAAGTCAAGTTTTTCCTGTGATTTTTTTAACATTTTAATATAATATATTACAGAATATCATTACGCAACAAATCTTCATAGCTTTCGCGGCGCACAACTTCTTTTGCCCGACCGTCTTTTACCATAATCACAGGTGGATTGGGAATACGATTATAGTGGCTCGCCATGGAATAATTATAGGCACCTGTGATTATGGTAAAAGACGGTCGGGCAAAAGAAGTTGTGCGCCGACCGTCT
>CATIYX010000070.1 GCA_949739095.1 uncultured Clostridia bacterium
CGACTATTATACCATAATTGCGAAGCAATTTGGTATAATTTCGTGCATCTCCGTCGGTTGCCGACTTTTATGGTCGGCGAGACGGAGGCACTTTCGATTCTATAATAGTCACTCTGTGATTATTATATCCTAATTACGAGGGTATTTCAACCTTTTTTGCAATTTCTTCCAAACATTTTGCACGAACTGTCACTTCAAAAATTTCCTCGTCCACATCTCGCACTTCAAAATCCCGTTCTGTTACAGTAATCCCAACCAATTCATCATCCAATTTTTTATTCATTTCCTGCTTTGCCTGCTCCATGGCTTCTTCCTTTGTCCAAACCGTCTCTATAGGCTCAGTTTCCTCATAAACCGTCTTTTTTATACCAAACGGCAAATAAATATCTTCTAAAAATCTGCACTGCCGCTCTGTGACTGTCGCTTCAAAATGTGCAAATCCTGGCGGGCTTTTAAATAGGTTATACTCTTTTCCAAACAAATGTAACGTATAACGTTTTTCACTTTTTCCTGTTTTTACATTATCGGTTTTCCGAATAGAAAACTGGTCGGTTATCTGGTGTTCTGTCTCTGCCAACACTTCTGCATCTGCCCGTACCAGCCGCATACCAATAAACTTTGTTTCACGGATACCACTAACCAGCAATTCCCCTTCCTGAACAAACTGATTTTCCTGGGCAATGGTATCGCCTTCGCGTACAGTCATTTTTTTAATAAGTCCGCTCCGTTTTGCGATAACATTGCAAGGAACATTATTCGGCACAATTTCCGGTTTTTCATCCTTTTGTTTCACTTCAACATATGCCTTTGTCCCACGGATATCTACCCAGATAAAAGATAATTGACCGTTTCTCACCAGAATATCATTTTTTACCTGATTTTGGTCAATGGAACGAATTGATGCACCGATTTTTACACCACTTTCCGCCAATTCCTGTAGGATAACACGGTCTTCTATATAATAGGTCCCGCTGAGTTCAATCGCCCAAATATGACTGCACATCCATAAGATAGCGGCAACAAATGCAATAAATCCTAACAAAAAAAACTTTCTGCGCAACAATTTTGCACAAATAAAAGGAGCTCCTTTTTTTGTCAAAATATGTACCCGCGTATGGGTAGATGCACAAACCGGACGCAAGCAGCGAAATCCACTCTTGCTAATTTTTGCTGTGATACAAGCTTCTCCTGTACGCTTAATATCCCATAGATAAATCTGTCGGTTGGCACAAAGGTTAATAAAACGCTCCAAAAAACGTCCCTCTGCTTTTATCGTCACGTATCCTTTTAAACTATTCACCGCATGAATAAAAAACATACCAGTCCGCCACCACCTCTATAGAATATATTCAACGCCTGCAATTTTCCCATAGACATGGATATACTCGCTTGCAACTGCTTTGAGTTCCATGTCTGCTCCGGAAATTTTTATCATATATTTTGTTGTGTTCAGCCGGATGGTATTGGTGGTATATTCAATAATTCCTTTGCAGCCTTCCACCATAACTTCCCTGTCTCCAACCATGGAAACCATTGGCGAGTCTCCAATAAAATCTTTCGGCATGTCTAAAATTTCCGCCATTTTATCCCGAAATGATTTTTTTTCTTCCAGTCCCTCATCCCTGTTCCGTTCTCTTGCCATGTTTTCACCTCTTCTAAAAGGTAGTTTCTGAATTGGGAACAATATCTCCCAATATTGTTATTTTATGCGGACAGATTCCTTATAATTACCACTTTGTACGCATATACATGATATCGTAAATTCTCTAACATATTAAACTAAAGGAGGCAGCCATTATGGCAAATATCAGATGGACTCATATTTTAGGTATTGCTGTCACCATTTTTTTCACTGCGCTGTTGCTTGCAAACCCAAGCACTGCGCTTTCTGGTGCTCACAGTGCTTTGATACTTTGCGGTACAAACGTCATCCCAGCACTCTTTCCGTTTTTTGTTTGTTCAAACATGTTTCTTTCTTTGAATGTAACTGCATATCTTGGACATTTGCTGCGTCCTGTTATGCAACCGCTTTTCCGTGTACGTGCCGAAGGTGCACTAGCATTCGTTATGGGTATTATCAGTGGTTATCCTATTGGCGCTAAAGTCACTGCCGATTTGGTTGAACAAGGTGCAATTCCACGCCTTCAAGGAGAACGTATGCTTGCATTTTGTAACAATTCCGGTCCACTGTTTTTGTTGGGAGCTGTGGGCAGCGGAATGCTTGGAAATGCAAAATTTGGTATTTTGCTTTATTTAGCGCATTTTCTTTCTTCTATCACAGTCGGTCTCACATTACGCTGTTTTGGAAGCAAAGAGACATACCGCTACGCCTCCTCCACCACAGACCCATCTGTACCAAAACCATTCGGTACAATACTAGGAGATGCTATAGGCAATGCTGCCAACAGCATTTTTATAGTCTGCGGATTTGTAATCATTTTTCAGATTTTTCTTGCCATGCTGGATAATCTGGGAATTGTTATCTTACTAGAACACTTCATGCTGCGTCTCCACCTGCCTGCTTGCTTGGCAAGACCCATACTATATAGCTTTTTTGAACCTACCGGTGGCTGTCGCGCCTGTGCCCAGTCACTGGCAAATTCACCATTACTTTGTCTTATGATGATTTCAGCAGCTGTCGGTTGGTCTGGTCTCTCCATTCACCTTCAAGTGGCCGCTATGGTTCGCCATGCTGGACTACGCCTGCATTACTACTGGACCGGCAAAGCATTGCAATCAATTGTTGCTCCATTTTATACATTTTTGCTCATGATTGGAATGGGAGATTCCGTCAGTGTTTTTGCACCCCAAGCCGTATCTTTGCCAGGACCGCTCCCCCTTTCCCTACCGCGTTTAATGATGCTGTCCGCAATTTATTTTTTGCTTGGCGCTACGCTTTTGCTGCTATTTGTTTTTTGCGTCCGCCGCATTTATGGTAAACGCTCTCACTCATTCCATTAATCCAAAAGCTGCCGGCATCGATAAAATATCATTTTTCTCTGCCGTTACCTAAACAATATTCTATTTAATTTTCAAAGTAAACTAAAAAGAGCTTATGTATGGCACCCCTTTTGTGCCATACATAAGCTCTTTTGTTTTATATATTTAGAGTTGCAACGTTTGTACTGCGATCACTAGTTATGTAACGAGCGGTCCGGTCTTACTCTGCGAAATTAGACATAACCAAATCTACTAAACTATCTACTGCCTCTTTTTCATCCGGTCCATTCGCAATAATCGAGATAGTTACTCCTTTTGTAATTCCGAGAGACAAAATACCTAATAGGCTTTTCGCATTGACCTTTCTTTCATCTTTCTCCACCCAAATACCAGAATCAAAGGTATTTGCTTTCTGGATGAAAAAAGTAGCCGGTCGTGCGTGCAATCCTACTTGATTCTGAACCTCAACTTCTCTTGAAAACATATTACAGCTCCTCCATTTCGCAATACACCTAAGTTTATCTCAAAACTTATCGGACTACAATTTGTGTTTTTTCACAATCTACATATCTATTATATATAACATTTAACAATAAGTCAATCTTTTTTTGTTTTTTTAGATAAAAAAATTTTCTTTTTTTATGCATATTCCCAATAACGCAGCATACCTAGATATTCTTTTCTTTTTTATAAGGACTCTCTACGCTGTCAACAAGCTGTGCAATACTTCCTGCGATATCCTTCCCAGTCACTTCTTCGCAGGCTTTAAAATGCATATTAGAATTGACTTCACAGACATAAACTTCGCCTTCTGCGCCGCGCAGCAAATCTACACCAGAAAAATCTGCCTTCATTGCCGCCGCTGCCTGAACGGCAATTTCCGCTTCTTCTTTTGACAGTACATATGGCTCCATACTACCACCACGCGCAACATTTGCTCGAAAATCTTCCGTATTTTTCCGTTTAACTGCAGTGATTACTTTGCCGCCAACAACAATCACACGAATATCTTCCCCACAGCTCGCTTCAATATACTCCTGCATCAGATAATCTTTATTTCCAAGATTATGTACTAGCTCCAACAATTCGCTTTCTGTGTGTACCAAATAAACGCCTGTGCCAAACGAACCGTAACTTTCTTTCACAATCAAAGGATAGTGCAGCATTGCACCAATTTTTTGATAAATTTCAAAATCACGCGCCGTACTATAAATTTTAGGTGCAAGAATGGTCTTAGGAATGGGTATTCCCTGTTTCACTAGTTCCTGATAACATAACGCTTTATTGTCGCAGCGCGCAATACATATACGGTTGTTAAAAAGCTGTGCACCCGACTGTTCTAGCGTTTGTGCCAGCAAAATATCTTTATCCCAAAACAAAATTTTCTCCGGCACCTGCCCCGCTCCCCAAATGGTCGCTGCCCTATCCAGCAACGTAACAATTGACGTTGTGGGAAGCGTTGTCACCTTGTATCCACGCTTTTCAAAAGCACCAGCAAACCGCTGAATATGCCAAAGTACATTCTCTGTTATATAATTTCCGTTATATACAATCCACATTTCTTTCATTTTGTTCTGCTCATTTCTATATGATTCCATTTACAAACCAACCACTCTAGCGGACGTTTAATACGCACTATCATAATTTCCTTGGGGCTGATTGGTTCAACCAGAATTGACCATACGCCCGCACGATTTGCACCCAAAACATCTGTAAACAGTTGGTCTCCGACCGCTGCCGCTTCTTTTCGGTTTAGACCGAGCAGGGAAAGCGCTTTTCCATAGGCATTTTTTGATGGTTTTCCTGCTTTTGCCAGTGCCTTACAGCCAAGTTGTTCTGTCAGCGGACGGACTCGCTCGCTATTATTGTTGGATAACAAGCATACTTTAATCCCTGCCGCCTGTATTTTATGCAGATATTGCTGCGCCCAGCTATCCACCTCTAGCCGATTGTCCTCTGTCAACGTATTATCTACGTCAATCAGCAATCCGCGGATTCCATGTTCCTGCAAATATGTAAGACTAATATCATCAAGCCGTTTCATCTGTGCACAAGGTCGTAACCTTTTCAGCATGTCCGCTGCTCCTTCCATACTCAATGAAAAAGAAGTAGGGGCAGCCCTACTTCTTTTTTTTTATGATAAAATTTTCTTTATCATCTCATTCACAGTACGCCCGTCTGCTCTGCCTTTAATTTTCGGCATAATTGCGGTCATAATTTTTCCCATATCCCGCATGGAAACCGCTCCGATTTCCTCAATGGTCTCTTTGACAATTGGTTCTAATTCCGCTTCCGTCAATTGAGAAGGTAAATAATGCAACAAAACATCAATCTCAGCTTTAATACCATCAATCAATTCCGTTCTGCCGCTTTTTTCATAATCAGGAAGTACATCTTTACGCCGTTTGACCTCTTTAGCAATCACATCAATGACCCCTTCATCATCCAGCGTGACTTTTTGGTCTTTTTCTACCTGAAGAATACCTGACCGAACCATTTGAATGGTTTCTTTGCGAACACTATCTTTGTCGCGCATTGCTGTTTTCATATCTTCAAGCAACTGTTCTTTTAATGTCATTATGGTTCACCTTATTTAAATTTTCTTTTTCTTGCCGCTTCGGATTTCTTTTTCCGTTTTA
>CATIYX010000071.1 GCA_949739095.1 uncultured Clostridia bacterium
CTGCACCAGCCATCAGCGCATCCGTATCAATACCGGCAGCAGCAATCGGCAACAGTCCCACTGCGGTCAACACGCTATATCGTCCGCCTACATCGTCCGGAATGACAAATGTTTCATACCCCATGGTATCACAGAGGTTTTTCAGAGCACCACGTGCCTTATCTGTTGTTGCATAGATACGTTCTCTTGCACCTTCCGCACCATATTTTTCTTCCAGCATTTTTTTCAGCATACGGAACGCAATTGCCGGTTCTGTTGTGGTACCGGATTTCGAGATAATGTTGACGGAAAAATCTTTATCTTTCACAAAATCCATCACATCCGCCAAATAGGTTCCGCTGATGGAATTGCCTGCAAAGATAATCTGTGGCGTTTTCCGTTGCTGCTTGCAGAGCATGTTATAGAAAGAGCTTGTCAACCCTTCAATCACTGCACGTGCACCCAGATAGGAACCGCCGATTCCTACGACAATCAGCACTTCAGAATCACTTTGAATTTTTGCTGCCGCTTTTTTAATACGGTCATATTCCTCTTTATCATAGTCCAAGGGCAAATCAACCCAGCCCAAAAAGTCGTTACCAGCACCATTTTTCTCCGTCAGCGTTTTATGCGCTGATTCCACCAGCGCCCAAACATTCTCCATCTCATTCTTTTTCACTGCTCTGGAATAATCTAATTTTACCAGTCCCATTTTGTCGCACCCCTTCTTGTATTTTATCGCATTGTCTATGTGCAGCCGGTTCTTCCGGCATTGAAAACGTCGTGTTATTATGCATACGGATAATTCTGATCGTCTCAGGACGAGGAACTTTCTCTTATAATAGTTTTCTTACGACTATTATACCATAACATGGAAGTATCCGTCAATCGGTTTTTTCCGTCATAATCGGACAGATTTCTCTCGCAACAACGAAATACCTTTACAATACCGTGGTAACGCTTCCGCCGGCTGTTCTCCCAGCATACGCAGTAACGCTTCCGCCGCGCCTAAATTGCTGCCCTTTGCTATTTCGCTCAGCCGCTGACTCCACTGTCCCATATCCAAACTGACACGGATTGCTTTCTCGTTTGTCCCACTAAAATCAAGCACAAGATTCCCTTCCAGACGCTCACGTTGTCCACCCGCCGCCACACAAATCCCACTGTGCGCTTCCTCCACCAGTCGGACACTGATACCATATTCATCATATAGGTAGGTAATCAAATCTGCATATTCCGGACCGCCTGCCACAGCAAAATATTTTACCTCGTCCTTCATCTGCCAAATAAATCCTACTACCTCGTTGATATCTCCAGTCACTGTAACAGGAGATTCCATCAAATTCATACCCGATTCTTTTGCCAATTTGTGCACTGCCATCGGATAGAGTGGCATATGCAACGGTGTTCCGTCACAAAATATCAATCCACTTTCCTGCAATGCTTTTCCACCTTTCCCACTGCCTATTAGTGCATCGCCCAAAACTGCATATTCCGCCTTGCTGCGGCGCGCCAATTTTCCAATTTGACGAACCAGCTTTTTATCCGTCTGCTTTTTCCATCGGTCATCTGGTATACCAATTCGCACCATCTGCCGCTGTCCATCCAATTCTAGCTGTGATATCTCCTGCCGTCTATGCCATTTATTCTGTGTCACACTCAAATCCAGCAACAGTGTATTCATGTTTTCCCGCCCTCTTTCATGGTTTCGCCTATTTATTCCATCTATATTCATACAAATTTATAAAAATCAACTAATTTCTAAAAAAAATTTGCATTTTGGCAGGTAATTGTTGTATAATAAGTAGGGTGTCTGAACAGGCACTAAAAATGACCGTTGCGCTTTATCTGAAAAAGACGCTCGGGATCTTCATGGAGGTACTTTGTTATGGCTCAGGTTACAAAAGATACAATCATTGCTGACGCACTTCGTTTGGATGCTGGCACAGCTCAGTTTTTTCTGGAAATCGGTATGCATTGTTTAGGTTGTCCCTCTGCAAGCGGCGAATCCATTGAACAAGCTTGCATGGTTCACGGCGCAAATGCAGATGAATTGGTGAACAAAATCAACGATTATTTGAGCAATCAATAAACCCAGCCGAAAACAGGAGGCTGCAAAGTCTCCTGTTTCTCCAACCGCACAAAAAAAGCTTACATAGAAATAAAGGTACCTTGCAGGAAAGGATGAAATCATCATGGCAACAAAAGTATTAATCGGCGCCCAGTGGGGCGATGAAGGAAAAGGAAAAATTACGGATATCCTTGCGTCACAAGCGCAGGTCGTTGTCCGCAGTCAAGGCGGAAACAACGCCGGACATACAGTAGAAGCAAATGGTGAACAATATAAATTGCACTTGATTCCCTCTGGTATTTTAAACCCAAACACCCTTTGTCTGATTGGCAATGGCACTGTGGTTGACCCCAAAGTTGTTTTGGAAGAATTGGACATGTTAGCAGGACGCGGCATTACAACCTCAAATTTAAAAATTGACCCGCGCGCCCATGTCATTATGCCTTATCATATTGCGTTAGACGGTTTATCTGAAAAAGCACGTGGCAAACGTGATATTGGTACTACCAAAAGTGGTATCGGACCGTGCTACATGGATAAAGCGGAGCGCAGCGGTATCCGCATTTATGACCTTGTGCATGACGATATTTTTGTAGAAAAAGCCAGCGCCAATATTGACCTAAAAAATGAAATCATTACAAAGGTCTATGGCGGCGAAGCATTAGATAAAGAAAGCATAATTTCTGAATATCAGGCATATGCTAAACGGATTGCACCTTATGTGGAAGATACTACCATTTTGCTGTACGATGCAATAAAAGCGGGTAAATCCGTTCTTTGTGAAGGTGCACAGGGTACGCTTCTGGATATTGACCTTGGCACCTATCCCTATGTTACATCCTCTCATCCGGTATCGGGTGGTGTTTGCGTTGGCTCCGGCATCGGACCTACGATGATTGACGAATGTTTAGGTATTGCCAAAGCCTATACCACACGCGTTGGAAAAGGTCCTTTTCCCACAGAATTGTTAGATGAAACAGGCGATCTTATCCGTAACCGCGGTGGCGAATTTGGTACAACAACCGGTCGTCCTCGTCGCACCGGCTGGCTGGATTTGGTTATTCTGCGTTTCTCTGTCCGCACCAGCGGGCTGACCTCTTTAGCACTGAACAAAGTGGATACTCTTTCTGACATTCCATCGCTGAAAATTTGTACGGCATATCAAAAAGACGGCAAAATTCTGCGTGAATTTCCGGCAACCATTGAGGAGCTGGAGGGCTGCGAGCCTGTTTATGAGGAAGTACCGGGCTGGAGCGGTGACATCAGCGGCGTCCGCACCTATGAAGAATTGCCCGAAAATGCAAAGAAATATATTCAGCGGATCGAAGAAGAAATCGGTGTTCCTGTTTCCATGATTGGTGTTGGACCCGGTCGTGACCAAAACATTGATAAATCCATCCGCTAAAAACAGCTTTTAGAAAATGCGGCATAGGCAGTCCGGCTCTGAATCCGTTTAAGTTTTTCATACGGTAGTTCATATTTCGATAGACGTAGGAAGTTCAAAAAATTATATATACTTTAATTTTTCTATATTTTCAGGTCTGCCGCTTTAGAATGCGGCGTTCTTCCTCGTACTTAGACTGCTGAGAATTGAATTCCATACGGTGTTCATTTCTCTTATGCTTATAAAACTGAATCAATATTGGGAATGGTCCGGAGGGTCATTCCCTTTTCAGACTTTTGTGAAAGGGATGAGTTTTTCTTGAAAAACAACAAAACAGTTTTTGCAGTGATTATTACCTTTTTCTGTACGTTGCTACTTTCCACTGCTTTTTTTGAGGTAAACCAAACGCCACCCGGCATGGTGCAAAAAGCGTATAAAACAATTCAGAAAAACTATTATGGCGAATTTGATGAAGAAAAATTATATGAAGGCGCGGTTGCAGGTATGGTTGCAGCATTGGGTGACCCCTATAGCTACTACATGGGCGCTGAAAATTATACAGAACTGCAAAATGATTTAAATAGTGAATTTACCGGTATTGGCGCAACAGTATCTGTTGACCCGTCCGACAATTTACTGACAATTGTTGCACCTGTGGAAGGCTCTCCTGCTGCACAGGCAGGACTAAAACCCAATGACAAAATTTTGTCCATTAATGATATGGCAGTTTCTGGTGACAATTATCAGGATGCTGTTAAACTCATGCGCGGTGACGAAAACAGTATCGGCGAAAACATTAAGCTTTTGATTCGCCCTGCAGGACAGCAGGACGCCGTGGTTTACAATATCACACGTGCAAAAATTGTGAACCATACAGTTAAACACAAAATGCTGCCCAACCAGATTGGCTATATTCAAATTACCAATTTTGAACTGAAAACTGATCAAGAATTTAAAAGCGCTGTAGATGCACTGGGCAAAGACAGTCTCAAAGGATTGGTGATTGACCTGAGGTACAATCCCGGCGGCGCCTTTTCCTCCACCAAGGAAATTGCTGATTATTTGTTGCCAGAAGGCATTATCACTTCATTTGAATATAAAGACGGTAGCAAAACAGAATATAAATCCGATGCGAACTACTATGACGTCCCATTAGCTGTGCTCATCAATGGTAGCAGCGCCAGCGCTTCCGAGGTACTTTCCGGCGCGCTGCGCGACCACAGTCGCGCAGTCTTAATTGGCGAAAAAACCTATGGAAAAGGCATTGTACAAAGCATTATCCCCTTTGACGAAACAAAAGAGGGCGAAACAGCTTTGTATTTGACGACTTCTGGCTATCTCACGCCTGACGGAGACAATATTCATCATCTCGGCATCGCGCCTGACATTGAAGTGCCCACGCCGGAATATCTGAAAGGAACCAACCCTTCGGATATTCCACAAGAAGAAGATATTCAATTACAGCGCGCCATTTCCGAACTCTCCAAATAAACAAAAAAGACGCAGGACTTCTAAAGTTCTGCGTCTTTTCATTTATATAAGCCACTTGGGGCTACCTTCTTACGTCCTTTATTTGCCAAATTTTCAGCAGCCCCGTTCAACAATTTTATGCCCTTCCAGAATAAAAATACATCTCCTTTTGGGGCAGAAACCATAATTTTTACTGCATCTCTGATAATGCATGGTCAATGGCATCAGTAACAGTATAGATTTTTTCAGCTTCCCGCGCCTTTATCAAAATGTTTCTTATGTGTTCAGAATTTTTACTATCTGCTATTTCAGACAAACCGTGAACTGTGGCGCAACGATTTCGGTAATCTGCATCCAAAAGCCCCATTTCTAGTTGTGTTAAATAATTTTTATCATCAAAAAGATATAATCTATAACATGCCAATTTAATACCTATATCAGATTCTCTTTTCGCTCTCTGCTTCAAAAAATGGGCAACCGCAGTATAGTCACATTTTTCTATATTATCTGCAATATCTACCGCAGATAAAATCGCATATCTGCGAACCAGCTCACTATTATCTTTTTGCGCAATTTCCATTAATATTTTCATAACTTTAACATCTTGACAGTTGCATAGCGAATCAATCGCATTCACGCGGACTAAGTCGTCCTCGTCATCTACCATAGATAGCAAAACATTAACGCTTTCCGGTGTTTCACAGTTCACTAATATGCCAGCCATATTGATTTTAACATCGCTAAATTTACTTTTTGACAGAACTTTTAGAAATTCCATATCCTCCTCGGTTAAATCATCACTATGTTTTCCTATTTCATCAATTAATCGGTTTTGTTGTTCTTCAGATAAATTTATAATATCCACAGCAACACCCTCCCACATCTTAATTGCCCACACTGTCGCCAAATAATTTGGCAGCATATATCAAAAAAAGCTTGGACTCTCCAAAGATTATCCAAGCTTTTCGCTATTTCATTTTACGCTTGATATTTAAATCCCGCCTCTAGACATTTCATGTTTAAATCCAGCAAATTTTGTTTTCTGGCGGAAATGGTTTTCTCCATTGCCATGCGGATTTCGTCCATTGTCAGCACTTCCGATTCCTTCAGCACTTTTCCCAGCATGACGATATTCGCCAGATTATTTGCGCCCAAAGATGCTGCGATTGTTGTTGCCGGAACTGCAAAAACATGTGCTTCACTATTTTCCGGCATACGGTCAATCATAGAAC
>CATIYX010000072.1 GCA_949739095.1 uncultured Clostridia bacterium
CTTTCCTTTATCTTAGCTGCCTGCAACAAAATGATACAGCGACGGTGCAATTCTGCTTGTTTAACTAAACGTTTTGCCTTATTTGTTTCTAAATATGTATTGGTAATTTTCATTTGTAATCCCCTTCCTCATAACAATCATATGCTGTTCATCAACCGAAATATGACGACTGTTTTATGAGAAAGTGAAATAATTTATAAAATTGAATTTTCAAAACGAATGATTACATTTTCATCTCTGCTCCTATGCGAACACAACACTGCCAGGTTCTGAAAGCGCGATAGATAGGGCATTTCCAACTGTTGCCAGCAGGGACAGTCTGGACTGGAAAGACCTTTCCGCTACAGAAATCACGCAACGCGTGAGCGAAAACGTGCAAAACGGCTCCATTTGCCTGTTTCACAACGAAGCCAAACATACACCGGAAGCGCTTGAACAATTGATTCCAAAATTGCAGCAGGAAGGGTATTCATTTGTTCCTGTTTCGGAACTGATTTATAAACAAAGCTATTCCATTGACCATGCCGGACGGCAAAGTGCTCTGCAAGCGACAGGCGCAAACCTTTATTAACAGAAAACAAAAACCCTTGAGAGGAGATAAATCAACATGGAATACACAACGCAAAACAACAGTGCACAAATCGTAGGGGAGATTACAACACCGCCGGTGTTTAGTCATCGGCATTTCGATGAAGATTTTTTTGTATTCACCGTGAGAGTACCACGACTGAGCGGAGTGGGCGATTTCATTAACGTTATGATTTCAGAAAAACTCATTTGCGCTCTGGAGCTGACGGAAGGAACCATGGTTGAAGTCAGCGGACAATATCGTTCCTATAACAACTACAGCGGCAAAGGCAGCAAACTAGTGCTTTCCCTGTTCGCCCGCGACCTCAAACTGGGTGATGACATTGAACATATCGATAACCCCAACGTGATTACGCTAGATGGCTATATCTGCAAACCGCCGGTCTATCGCACCACGCCCTTTTCGCGTGAAATTGCAGACATTCTACTTGCGGTCAACCGGTCCTACGGAAAATCCGACTATATTCCTTGCATTGTTTGGGGACGCAACGCAAAATTTGCCTCCTCTCTGGAGGTCGGCACACATATCCGTCTCAGCGGACGCATTCAAAGCCGCGAATACCAGAAAAAATATGAGGATGGCTCCCTTGAAACCAAAACCGCATTTGAGATTTCCGTCTCCAAACTGGATGTGATAGATGCAGCCGAAACGCCCGAAACACAAGCTCCTTTGGAATTTTAAAACTCATATGGCAATCTAGGACAGACGCTTCCGTCTGTCCTTTGTTACGTTTTTAACAAATCCACCGCCATTCTGCATAAAAGTTGTATACAACATTCCACTTGCCAATAATCTCCTTCTATGATACAATATCACTATCATTCATTTCGTCGGCCTGGACATCTGCCGTCACAAATGAATTTGTAGATTAATATTTACTTTTTAGGGAATCTTACAATCAGGGCTTTTTCCAGATTTGATATAATACTGGAAACCATTTCATAGCATGAAAGGATGAATCAACGATGGACGAGCAGACAAAAGAATTATATGCACAGCTAGATGACATTATTGCGCATATCACCGATGCCAGCGGTTCACTGGTCGAAATTCTGCATGAAGCGCAGCAGTTATTTGGCTACCTTTCCCACGATGTGCAGCTATATATTTCCCGAAAGCTGCATCTGCCGGTATCTAAAATCAGCGGAGTGGTCACGTTTTCTCCTGTCTTTAAGGAATCTCCTGCCGGACAAAAAAACATCAGCGTCTGTCTTGGGACCGCTTGTTTTCTTAACGGCTCCTCCGAAGTGCTCAAAGCCATGGAAAAGAAACTGGGCATTGAAGTAGACCAGACCACGCCTGACGGCAAATATACGCTGCACGCTGCACGTTGTGTTGGTGCATGTGGACAGGCTCCGGTGGTCATGATAGACGATGAAATCTATGGTGGTGTGAAACCCGGAGACATTGACAAGCTGTTTGAAACTGTCTAGGGCAGTAGGCATAAGAGAATCGCAAAAGTATTCGACTTTTGTTTGCCTATGGAGGAATATAGCCGGATTGCGGCAGAATGGAGACGGAACATATGGATATTATCAAAACAGATACACAAATTCTATTGAAAGATATCGGCATAATTGACCCTGAAGAAATCAGTAGTTATATTGAACATGATGGCTATGGCGCTCTGAAAAAAGCGGTACAGATGAAACCGGAGGACGTTGTTGCCTTAATGCTGGAATCAGAGCTGCGTGGGCGCGGCGGAAGCGGATTCCCTGTCGGCATGAAATGGAAAATCACACGGGAACACGAAGGCGAAACGAAATATATCGTCTGCAACGCCAACGACCTTGACCCTGGCGACTACAAAGCGAAAGTGTTGGTAGAGGGCAACCCCCACAACATCGTTGAAGCGGTTATTCTGTCCGGCTATGCTGTAGGCTGCCGTATTGGATATATCAACATCCCCATGGAAAATACCTTGGCAGTATCCCGCCTGAAAAAAGCAATTGAACAGGCGAAGGAACACGGTTTCCTGGGCGAAAACATTTTAGGCAGCGGCTTTGATTTTGACATCTATATTCGCGTGGCAACCGGAGTGTTTGCCTCCGGCGAGGAGACCGCGCTTATCGCCAACCTAGAAGGAAAACGCGGCGAACCGCATCATAAACCTCCCTATCCATCTGCGGAAGGGGTAAACGGTATGCCAACAGTTGCAAACAACATTGAAACCATCGCCAATATTCCCTATGTGATTTTGCATGGCGCGGATTGGTTAAAATCTATCGGTTGTGCGGACAACTATGGTACCAAGGTGTTTACTCTGTCCGGCAAAATCAAAAAGACAGGGCTTGTCGAAGTACCGCTGGGCACCCCCATCCGCGAAATCATCTACGATTTGTGCGGCGTTGCGGAAAGCACTGTACTCAAGGGCGTGCATATTGGCGGCGCAAAAGGTAGTATTTTGCCGCTCGACATGCTGGATATCCCCACCACCTATGAAAATTTTAAAAAATATGAACTGGTTATCGGCTCCGGTGGTATCGCTGTTTTAGACGACGAGGACTGCGGTGTGGAACTGGCGAAAAACTATATTTCGTTTGCTGTGCAGGAATCCTGTGGAAAATGTACAGCGTGCCGTATCGGTCTTAAACGTATTCAAGAAATGCTAGACGCTATTTGTGCAGGAAAAGCAACGGAAAGCGATATTTCTAAACTGCGAGAACTTGCAGAAATTGTCTGCGATTCCTCGCTCTGTGGTCTGGGACGTAATGCGCCCCACCCTGTTTTAAGCACCATTGACCATTTTATCGACGACTACAAAAACCACATCAAAAACGGCGCTTGTCCCGCCGTTGCCATCAAAAAAAGCAAATACTACAAAATCAATCCTGACAAATGTATTGGTTGTACTGCTTGCAGCCGTGTCTGTCCGATGAAATGCATCACAGGAACGGTGAAAAATCCGCATACTATTGACCTTGAAAAATGCGTAAAATGCGGCGCCTGCTTCAAAAAATGTAAATTTGGTGCTATTGAAATCAAAAGAATGGAGGTTGTATAAGCTATGGATGTGACATTTACTATTAACCATAAAACTATTACTGTGCCGGATACCTATACGATACTAACCGCTGCAAAACAGGTCGGCATTAATATTCCAACGCTTTGCCATCTCGATTTACACGACATGAAATGTGTCAATGGTGCAGCTTCTTGCCGCGTCTGTCTGGTGGAAATTGAAGGGGAAAAATATTTGCAGCCCGCTTGTTCCACCTATGTCAAAGAGGGTATGAACGTGATAACCTCTTCCCGCCGCGCGGTCCGCGCACGTCGCGCCATGTTGGAGCTGCTGCTGAGTAATCATCCCAACAACTGTTTGATTTGCGAGAAAAACATGCACTGTGTGCTACAAAAACTGACGAGCGACATGGGTATCAAACGCGGTATTAAATATAACGGCGAAATGTCCATTAACGAACAAGACGCGTCCTCACAGGCAATTATCCGCAATCCCACCAAATGCATCATGTGCCGCCGCTGTGAAACTATGTGCAACGAGGTGCAAACCTGCGGCATTTTAACGGCAGTGGGACGTGGCTTCAAAACAATTGTCGGTCCAGCGTTTAATATGCCGCTAGCGGACAGTATGTGTACCTATTGCGGACAGTGTGTAGCAGTGTGTCCTACAGCAGCGCTAACAGAAGTTAGCAACATTGGCGGTGTATGGGATGCGCTGAATGACCCTGACAAAGTAGTTTTGGTACAGACCGCGCCCTCCATCCGCGTGGCACTTGGCGAAGAATTTGGCATGGAAGTCGGCACAGATGTGACCGGTAAAATGGTAGCTTCTCTGCGCGCGCTGGGATTTGACAAAGTATTTGACACCAACTATGCGGCAGACCTCACTGTGATGGAAGAGGCAGAGGAATTTATTCAGCGTCTGCAAGGCGGCGGAAAACTGCCCATGCTGACATCCTGTTGCCCTGCCTGGGTGAAATTTATTGAACATCAATTCCCTGCTTTGCTGGATGTCCCGTCCAGTTGTAAATCGCCGCATGAAATGTTTGGCGCTGTTGCCAAGACCTATTATGCAGAGAAAAACGGCATTGATCCCGAAAAAATTGTGGTAGTTTCCATCATGCCTTGTCTAGCCAAAAAATATGAAGCGCATCGCGCAGAATTGGAATCGGAGGACCATTTGGCAGATGTGGATTATGTTTTAACAACCCGCGAACTGGCAAGTATGCTGCGCGAAGCAGGCGTAGATTTCCCCAATTTGGAAAATGAAGATTTCGACCCGCTTTTGGGTGAATCCTCCGGTGCAGGAACGATTTTCGGTACATCGGGCGGCGTAATTGAAGCTGTTATGCGTACAGCTTGTGAAAAAATCACAGGCGAGCCGCTGCGTCAGGTAGAATTCAAACAATTGCGCGGCATGGAAGGTATCCGTGAGGCTGAAATCATGATTGGCGACAAACCGTTCAAAATCGGTATGGCATTTGGGCTGGGTAATGCGCGTAAACTGCTGGAAAGCATTGAACGCGGCGAAGCCCAGTATCAGGCGATTGAAATCATGGCGTGTCCCGGCGGCTGTATCGGCGGCGGCGGGCAACCTTACTATCAAAATAGCTATGATGTGTTGCAAAAACGCCGCGCGGCAATTTATGCCAACGACGAACAAAAAACTATCCGTAAGGCGCATGAAAATCCTGAAATTTTAAAACTTTATGATGAATTTTTAGGAGAGCCTGGCAGCGAACGCGCGCACAAACTGCTGCATACCAAATATGTGCCGCGGGAAATGATATAAGCATAGTGGAATTGAGTTCTCCCCCCATGCGTAGAAAAAAATTCCTGTCAACCTATCAGCTTCGCTGTATGGCATATGATATTGCATATTTTTATCAAATAAAAACGCCCCAAACCGCACTGATAACACGGTTTAGGGCGTTTTTTTAGGAGAATGTTTTTATCGTTTCAAGCACATAATTTTACCTGCATTTTTGCATAATCTATCAGGGGCGCGTTTCCAAGGGAACATAGTCTTGTTCTTCACAGACTGCCTTATATGCCGGACGGATAATTTTATCCACATTCACAAGCTCTTCCAGTCGATGTGCGCTCCATCCCACTACGCGCGCAATGGCAAAAATGGGTGTGAACAGCTCCGGCGGAATGTCCAACATACTATAGACAAATCCACTGAAGAAATCCACATTGGCGCTGACGCCTTTATAAATAGACCGTTTTTCCGCAATAACTTCCGGCGCCAAACGTTCCACCATAGAATAGAGTTCAAATTCTTCCTGCCGTCCTTTGGTTTCAGACAGCTTCTTCACAAACCCTTCCAACACGGTTGCTCGCGGGTCGGAAATGGAATAGACCGCATGACCCATACCATAAATCAATCCCTTACGGTCAAATGCCTCTTTATTCAGCAGTTTTTCCAAATAGGCACGTACCTGGTCTTCATCTTTAGTGTCGCGCACATTTTGCTTCAAATCTTCCATCATGCCAACCACTTTAATGTTTGCACCGCCATGTTTCGGTCCTTTTAAAGATGATAATGCCGCCGCAATTGCTGCATAGGTATCGGTTCCCGATGAGGATACAACA
>CATIYX010000073.1 GCA_949739095.1 uncultured Clostridia bacterium
ATAGTCCCCATAGTGGGAAGAATGCATTTCGTAGCCTTGGAAAGTGATGAACCCCTTCCCCGCCGCTGCCGCTACTAGAGCGCGGATTTCCTCCCAGTGCGCTTTCAGTTTTGCAAATCCCGCTTTGTGATAATCCACCAGAAAGGCGCGCTCCGGTGTGCGCTCCGGAATATCAGGCCACATAGCATGACCCGTCACCATACAAAAATCCAATTGTTCACGTGCCGCGGCAAGCGCATGTTCCAGACTTCCATATCCATAGGTCATGCCGCAATGGTTATGGATATCGCCAAATAAGAGTTCCATAGTTTTCCTCCTAATTTCCACTCATTATGAAGGGGGCGAAATCCGGTATCGTACGCCGGACTCCGTCCCCTTCTTATTTTTTCATTGAACGTTGTTTCATTGAATCACAGTCGCTCCCGCGACGATGATGTACTTTTGGGAGCAAGGTTACCCAAAACGCGGGGAAGTATAGATAAGAGATAATAGAGAAAAGAGAATGGATAAGAGATGGAAAAAGGTACACAAATATCTACTCTCTATTATCTGTTCTTTCTTATCTATTCTCTTTGCTGATATTGTAGTTGTCCTACAGTAAGTAATCGGAGTCGGTCTACGTTTCCAATCATGGAATGTCCGGACACATGCCGGACATTCCGTACCTTTCGCCGTTCGGAGTGCCGCGTTATGCGGCGCGACACGAGAGCGAAGAACGGCGCAAGGGGAAATCTCAAGAGGGGATGAATCGATGGCGTAAGCCGGAGAAAATCCCTTCTTGGCACTATGCATTTATTACTTTTTCAGCAGTTCATAAAGCATTTTACATGCTTGTGCACGTGTTGCGTTTTGCTGCGGCTGGAAAGAACCGTCTTCCATACCGTTCACAATGCCGTTTACCTGCATTTTACCAACTGCTTCCACTGCATAACTGCTAATTGCCGCTGCATCAATAAACGCCACATCTGCGTCTCCTTCTAGCGGAACACCCACATACTGCGCCGCACGCACGATAATTACTGCCATATCTTCCCTTGTGATGTTAGCGTTCGGGCTGAATCCGCTACCTGTGCCATTTACAATGCCACAGGCTGCTGCAGTATGTACCACATCATAGAACCAATCGCTCTGTGCCACATCATCAAACGCCACTTCCCCGGCATCCGCTGTAATCTCTAGTGCGTTCACAATCATTTTCACAAATTCTGCGCGCGTCACGCTGCTTTCCGGATCAAATACACCAGTGCTCTTACCGTTTACTACGCCGCGATAATATAGGGCAAGGATGGGTTCCTGTGCCCATTCAGAACCTGCTAAATCATAGAACACCTGTGTGTTCTCTATGCCGGTACCGCTGCCCGTTCCGGTCCCGCTTCCTGTCCCAGACCCTGTGCCGGAGGTCGTCGGAATACCCGTCCAGGACCCACCGCCGCCGCTACCGCTACCGCCGCCGCTTCCGGAAGCGGGAGGTATCGTTGTGATGCTATTGTTATTATCCACATCTGCTGCATGCTCCTGCACTTTTGCCGCAAACTGCACCGCAATCTCTACACTAGTCGGCATAGTAAGCCTCATCAAATCGTTAATTACCGCTGCACGTTTGTTGTCCGAGGACAGTGCGTCATACGCTGTGAAATCAATCCCCAGTGCCGTAGCATTTGTCCGCAACACTTCCTGCATGGTTCCTGACGCCGTGATGTCGTTGATATAACCTATCAACGCTGCCTTATCAAAAGATGTCCGCGCCGCCGCAATACTTGTTAAATCTCCCTCTGCTGCCAACGCTTGATAGACAATCGCGCGGTTAGCTGACAGGTTGATTTTTGCATAGTTGCTGCCCTCTCCTGTGGCAAATCCATAATAGCTGTTATATTTTCCTACATATTCTTGCAACTGTGCTGCATTCTGCGTGCTTTGCAACAGTGCCAGCGCCGCCGGCTGTTCAAACAGCCGTGCAATACGGGTTGTACTTGCTAAATCTTCACCGTCAATTGCCGGGTCTGCATTCACAATTGCGCCATAGATTGTCTCTGCCAGCGTGCCGGTCAGGCTTTTTTGCGCTTCATCTACCAAATCAGCGTTCATGCCCAGCTTAACGGCTGCTTCTCTTGTGAATATCTCCTGCAACGCTTCCGCTGACTCTGCCGCCGCAACAGCACGCAGCACCTCCAGCACATCATTGCGGTTGGTGTATTCAATCACACCCGACCGGATATCGCCACATGCCAAAATAAACGGATATGTGCCGGTTTCGCCTTCTGCTCCGTTCGGACCTTTTGTCATATCAAATTCAAACTCAAACACGCCATCTGAAAAAGACTGCACGGTATCTGTATAATATAGTTTTTCTTCCAGCACGTCCGTCGTTTGCAAAATGCCGCTGGTATTCGTACCCGGCACAAACACCATCAGCGTCACACCTGTTTCTTTTTTTGCTGCCAATGCGCCGGAAACATATACGAATCCTGTTTCTGCGTCCACATCAGGGCGGTCAATTTCTGCAAAAGCGCTACCTGCTGCCAGTGCGCTGGCGGTACACAGCAACAAACATACTGCTGCTGTCAACGCAGCGACCTTACGTGCCACTTTGTTTCTTTTCATCGTTCTCTCCACCCGCTTTCTATCGTTCTCAGCCCTTCGGCTGTCTTTCTCTGTTCATTTAGAACGAACCTATGTCCGCTCCCAAACACATCCATTCTTATTCTCCATCCACAGCCGCTAAAACCTCCAGTGTTTCGCCGCTAGCACCCAGTCTCCAAATGAAATAGCGAACACTGTAGTTTGCGCCTGCCGGTTTGTGTACGATTTCCTCGGCGGACAGCGAAACTGCTTCTCCCGTCTTGAGCGTTACTTCTTTTGTTTTCGCTGCCATCAGCGACGGCGCTCCTGTGCTGTTATCATAAAGCGCGCTCATCACCAATGCATGGTCGTCGGCACTTTCCAAATTCTTTTTAATGGTAATGCCTGCTGATTCATCCTCAAGGTCAACAAAATAATCTGAGTCCGGCCGCAACCCTGTTTGGACACCCGGTATCACTGTCGTTGTGGTGAGACGCGTTCTGTCCGGTGTACCTTCGTAAATATCCAGGTTGTCAATATAAAGCGGTCCGAATACATCCGCCGCATTGATACGAAGCTGTTTCTCTGTATACGGATCACCGTTCAGGTTAAAGGTCGTAGTTGCCGTTTCACCCGTTGCCGTATTTGTTACAGTAAGCGTAGCGCTCGCAATTGCTCCTGTTGTGGGCGCAATATGCATATCTACGTGGAACCATTGGTTTGGCACATAGCTCAGTTTCATATCTACAGCATTTGCTTCAAAGATACCATCTCTTCCGATTTCAAACGGTCGTCTGCCAATGGTCGGATATTGAATCAGCACCATGTAGTCGCCTACTGCATAATCTTCTTTAGTACCGATGAAATCAAACGCCACCGTATAGCCCGTTTCACGAGACAGCAGTTCTGTGAGGTTGATGTTCAGTGCACCGTTTTCCATTTTGAGGGAGTTATTTTCTTTTGCGCCACGATATGCATAGTCCTTTGTCAGGGTTGCTGTCCAGTTATAGTTACCGTTTTCGCTGTTCACAAATGCCTGTGTCTTGCCGGAACTCGGCAGATTCCAGGTTTCAAAAGTGTTCTGTTCAATCGTTCCCGCCATTTCATCTACTGCAAAGGTGGCTGTAAGCGTCATATTTGCGGATGGTACGGTGATGGTCAGCGGATTCTGTGTTTGCTGCTCTGTACTTAAAGTAATACCCTCTGCCGACCAACCTGTAAATTTGTAACCCTTTCGTGCGGTTGCTTCCACTGTGACGCTCGTACCCGCTTCAAATGCCGCACCCGCTGTCGTCACTGCCGCGCTTCCCTGGGCACTGTCCGCAGAAGCTGCCGTCACGGTATAGGTTTGTAAGCCCGGTGTACTGTTCGCCACTGTAAGAGTCACTGTCGGATTCACACCGCCGTCCATTTCAAAAGTCAGCGTATGGGATCCTACCGCCAACGCATCCAGATAGGAAGTCGCAATAGTATAGGTATTACCATTTACTGTATAGTCTGTGCCTGCTGTCAATGCCGCGTTACCGTTTTTCAGCGCACTGAGCGTATAATCTCCTGCATTTAAAGTTACGTCAACTGCTTTATGATTTTCATGACTGCTATATTTATCATAGTTTGCTGCTGCCGGTGTAACCACTGCGCCTGTCTTTGCCGCAAACGCCGCTGTTAAGGTCACGTCCGCATCCGGCATGGTAATAGTCAGCGGATTCTGCTTCTGCTGTTCCGCGGTCAGGGTAATTCCTTCTGTCTTCCAGTTCGCGAATTTGTAGCCTGCTGCCGGTGTTGCCTCCACTGTCACACTCGCGCCTGTTTCAAACCCGTTTCCTTCTGTCGTCACTGCCGCGCTTCCCTGGGCACTGTCCGCAGAAGCTGCTGTTACCATATGAGCGCCTACCGGAGGAGGCGTAGTACCCGGTGCAAGTGTTGGAGTCTTGAGACGTGTGCGGTCAGGTGTGCCTAAATAGAGGTCGATATTATCAATATAAAGTGCAATATTTTTACAAGTCTGAATTTGGAAATATCCGCAGGCTCTTGCAGCTGCATTGGGCCCATAGCTCACACTTCCTGTTTGTCCTGTTGTGGTGTCTGTAAGGATACCAGTCGCGTTTCCGGTCGCCGGTACATACAGTTCTATATGATACCAATGATTTGGTGTATATGTCATTGTAGCTCCGCTTTCATCTTTTACCGCCACACCGTTAATTGCAAAACTTCCGTTGGTTTCTACAGCAAATGCTCTGGTATTTGCTAAGAAAATAAGTTGTAATCGGGTAATACTAGAAAAATCTGCTACATCAAAGGTTCCGTAGAAATCATATGCAAGCGTCCATGCATCCGATATCCCATTTGGCGTCATCCCAATATAAAGCGGTTGACTGCCACTTTGTAATAAGAAGGAGGTATTTTTCTCTTTCCCGTTGTCTGCAGCGTCCATTTGCAGTGAACTATATCCGCTATAGGAATACGCGCCGTTTGCACTACCGGAAACAAATTCTGTCGGCGGTGTTCCTGTTTTATCCGCCCAACTTTCCATGGTGTTTTGTTCAATGGTTTTGGTGACATTGATAGCAAGACGCGCCGATTTTGAGTCATTTTTTCCGTCATATTCTACGATAAATGCTAGCGTGGTCGTTTTCCCTGCCTCTTTTGTGTCCAGATAGGAGGTCTTAATTTTGAATTTATTACCGTCTCTTGTATAGTCTGTACCTTCCACCAACACCTCAGCACTGGTTTTTTTAATCTGCACAAACGTATAGTTGCCAGGGTCAAGCGTTACTTCAATGTCGCTTCGATTTGGCGCATTCTGGTCATAATTCGCTGTCGTTTTGTCGAGACTTGCCGTGCGTAGTGCTTTAAAATTCGCTGTCAGCGTTACATTGCCCGCCGGCATGGTAAAGGTGGCGGGATTTGCTGTTGCATCCGCCAGAGTCACGCCGTTTGCCGTCCAATTCACGAATCCATAGCCGCTGTTCGGCGTTGCAGTCACTGTTACTTCTGCCCCCTGTTTCACAGTGGTCCCTTCAGGACTTACAGTCACCGTTCCGCCTTCGCCGGCTGTGGCAGTCAGCGCATATGTCGGCGTGGTGTCACTCACTGTTATAGTGAGTGTCGGGTCGGTGCCACCGTCCATGTCAAAGGTCAACGTATTTGCTCCTGCCGGCAGCGTATCCAGATAAGACGTTGCAATAGTGTATTTATTACCGTCTACCGTATAGTCTGTTCCTACTGTCAATGCTGTGTTACCATTTTTCAGTGCACTGAATGTATAGTCACCCGTAATCAATGTTACGTCAAGTGCACTACGGCTTGCATCATTTGCGTCATATGTTGCCGTAGCCGGCTTGATAGATGCGTCTGTCTTTGCCGCAAATGCCGCCGCCAGCGTCACTTCGTTCGCCGGCATAGTGAAAGTCGCGGGATTTGCCGCCGTATCGGTCAGGGTAATGCCGCTCGCCGTCCAGCCTGTAAATTTATAGCCACTGTCCGGGGTTGCGGTCACCGTCACTTCCGTGCTTTCTTCAAAAGCAGTTCCAGCGGGTGAGACATTCACTGCGCCGCCTGTGCCCGCCGTTGTATTCAATGTATACTTCGGTGCAACTGCCTGCTCTTCAAATGCCGCCGTCAACCTCACATCTGTGCTTCCCACCGTAATTTCCAGCGGATTTGCCGTCTTTTGTTCCTCTGTCAGTGTCATACCTTCCGCTGTCCAGCCTGTAAAGGCATAGCCCTCTTTGGCTTCCGCTGTTGCAGTTGCCGTTCCACCTGTTTTCAGGTAGTTCTCTGTCTTATTCGCGCCGCCTGTGACAGACACAGTTCCTGCACTTTCATCCGAACTTGCACCCGATACTTTATAGGCTGTGGCATTTGGTATCATCGCCGCGCGGTTTAAGTTTCC
>CATIYX010000074.1 GCA_949739095.1 uncultured Clostridia bacterium
GGCTGCCGTTCGGGATTGCGGAACTCCACTCGTTCAAACCGCTGTACTACAGCGGGAATGACGTCGTTTGCCTTGATTTGGAATTCTGCTAGAATCTGTTCCCGCTCTGCCTCACGGAGTTTTTGTAAAATAATTTGTTTTGCTGTCTGCGCCGCAATGCGTCCGAAATTTTTGGGCGCAAGTTCCACTTCGATTTCATCGCCGATTTGCGCGGCGCTTTTGATTTTTTGCGCGTCCTCCAACGCAATTTGTACACCCTCTTGCAAATCAGGGTCAAAACCATCCACCACTGTTTTTTTGGAAATAACACGCACATCGCCGTTTAAATCGTTAATTTTGATTTCTACATTTTCACTGTCATCTTTGTAGTTTTTGCGGTAGGAATGCATGAGCGCAGTTTCAAGCGCATCCAGAATATATTCTTTACGGATTCCTTTATCCTTTTCCAGAATTGTTAATGCTTCCTGTAACTCATTCACTTTCGCTGCCATTTCTCTTCTTCTCCTCCTATTTATTTTATTCAGTAACATGCAAGTTCACTCTTGCAATTTCTTTTGGGGTCAGGGAAACGGTTTTTTCGCCCAAATCCAGTACCAGTATGCCATCCTCATAGCCGGCGATAGCGCCGGTCAGATGTCGCTGCCCGTCCAGTCGTTTATATAGTTTTACGTCAACCAGCGCGCCCTGATAGGTTTCAAAATGCCATGGCTGTGTCAGCTTACGGTCAATGCCGGGAGAGGATACTTCCAAAAAATATGCCTGGCTAATCGGGTCCAGTTCATCCAGTTTGGTATCCAACGCTTTACTGACCAGCTCGCAATCATCAAGCGAAACGCCGCCGTCTTTGTCAATAAACACACGCAGGAACCAGTTTCCGCCTTCACATTTGAATTCCACGTCATATAGAAAACAACCATAGGTTTCGCAGATTGGCTGCACAAGCTGACTGACCAGCTGTTCCGTTTTCCCCATACTCATCCGTCCTTTCAATCTTTGCATTTGGCATAAAATGGATATAATAACAAACAATGAGTGGACTTGTAAAGCCCACTCATCATCAAATCCTATTGACACTTTCTTTATTTTACCATAACAATTGGAAAATATCAAGTGTTTTTCAGAAAAAATCATGAAAAAATACCGGAACCGCAATTTTTTCTTGACCTGTCCATAGCGTAGTGATACAATAAATAAAAGTATATTTAAGGAAACGGAGGGAGATGGCGGTATGTGGCTTGCAGACAAATGGGAGGATTTTGCTGTGCTGGACAGTAGTGACGGGATGAAACTGGAACGGTGGGGCGATGTGATTCTGGAGAGACCCGACCCGCAGGTTATCTGGAAGCAGCCGCAGCTGGGAAAGAACGATTGGGCGCGCGCCGGAGCGGTATATCACCGTAGCAGCAAAGGCGGCGGTAAATGGGAAATCCGCGGGAATGTACCGGAACGTTGGATGATATCTTATCGAGAGCTAACCTTCCATATTAAAATGATGGGATTCAAGCATACTGGTCTGTTTCCCGAACAGGCAGTTAACTGGGATTTTATGGCGGAGCAAATGAAAAGATCGGGTAGAAAAGACTTGAAAATTCTCAACTTGTTTGCCTATACAGGCGGTGCAACGGTAGCGGCAGCCGCAGCGGGAGCAGAGGAGGTGGTTCATGTAGATTCCTCCAAAGGCATGGTAGCATGGGCAAAAGAAAATATTGCGGCTTCAGGGCTGGCGGAGCGAAAAGTACGTTTTATTGTGGATGATGTGACGAAGTTTGTGGCGCGAGAAATTCGGCGTGGGCGTAAATATGACGGTATCATTATGGACCCGCCGTCCTATGGGCGTGGACCAAATGGTGAGGTCTGGAAGCTGGAGGATGAAATTTATGGTCTGCTGGAACAATGTATGCAGATTTTGAGTGACGATCCGCTCTTTTTTTTGGTGAATTCTTATACAACAGGTTTTTCACCAAGTGTGGTTTCCAATATGATGGCGCTAACGATTTCTAAAAAATTCGGCGGAATAACGGTGGCGGAGGAAATCGGGCTTCCTATCGAAAAAACAGGATTGGTATTGCCTTGCGGCGCGACGGCACGTTGGGTCAGCGGCACAAAATAAGCGGCAGAAAACGAAGAAGGATGGGAAAAACATGATAGAAATTCAGGATGTGACCTATCGATATGACGAAAATCAAATAGATTTGGCATTGAATCACGTTTCATTAGACATCCGTGAAGGAGAGTTCACAGTAATACTGGGACATAACGGTTCGGGAAAATCCACCATTGCAAAACACCTCAATGCGATTTTGCTGCCAAGTGGCGGAAAAGTGTTGGTAGACGGTATGGATACCATGGAGGAAGAACGGCTCTATGAGTTACGACAAAAGGTGGGTATGGTGTTTCAAAATCCCGACAACCAGATTGTTGCAACGATTGTAGAAGAGGATGCAGCGTTCGGACCGGAAAATTTGGGCGTGCCGCCGCAGGAGATACGGGAGCGGGTGGACTTTGCACTGAAAGCTGTTGGTATGTATGAAAAGCGAAACGAGGCGCCGCATAATTTATCCGGTGGGCAAAAGCAGCGCATTGCAATTGCGGGTATCATTGCTATGATGCCACGTTATTTGGTGTTGGATGAGCCAACTGCCATGTTGGACCCCAAAGGGCGGCGGGAAGTGATGAAAACGCTGCGCTATTTGAACAAGGAACACGGTATGACGATTGTGCTGATTACGCATTATATGGAAGAAGCGGCACAGGCAGACCGAGTGGTTGTGATGGACCATGGACAGGTGATTATTGACGATGCACCGTCCATGACATTCGCAAATGTGGCGCTGCTCAAAAGTGTGGGGCTGGATGTGCCACAGGTAACAGATTTGATGTTCCGGTTGCGACAGAGCGGCGTATATTTGCGGCACGATTTATTAACCATTGATGAATGTGAACAGGAACTGGAAAAGAGGCTGCGGGAAATCAAAGAAGGATAAGTAGGTGAGGGCAAGATGGAAATTAAGGCGGAGCAGCTTGGATATACCTATATGGCGGGTGGACCCATGGAAAAAGTTGCGCTCCATGATGTAAACCTAGAAATCAAAAGCGGTAGTTTTGTAGGAATTATCGGGCATACCGGGTCGGGAAAATCTACGCTGATTCAGCATTTTAACGGACTCATGAAACCAACTGGTGGAAGGCTTTTGATAGACGGGAAGGATATTACCTCCAAGGAGGTGTCCTTGCGGGAACTTCGGTTTAAGGTGGGCATGGTGTTTCAATATCCGGAGCATCAGTTATTTGACGAAACGGTCTATGACGACATCGCATTCGGACCGAAAAATATGAAATTGGAAGAATCAGAAATTCGCCAGCGTGTGCAAGATGCGGCGAAAGCTGCCCAGGTAGATGAAGCGTGGATGGATAAATCACCATTTGAATTGTCAGGTGGACAAAAACGACGTGTAGCGATTGCAGGTGTTTTAGCAATGCGTCCGGAGGTGCTGGTTTTAGATGAACCGGCAGCAGGGCTGGACCCCAAAGGGCGGGACGAGATTTTACAGATGGTGGAGGAACTTCACCGGCAGCGGCACATGACGGTGATATTGGTGTCACACAGCATGGAGGACATTGCAAAGCTGGCGACTCAAATTATTGTGATGAATGAAGGGACTGTTGCCATGCAAGGAACTGTAAGCGAGGTGTTTTCGCGTGGAGACGAGCTTCAGAGAATGGGGCTGGATGTGCCGCAGATTACGCTTTTTGTCCAGCGTTTAATTCAAAAGGGATATCCGCTTTCCAAAGATATTTTCACTGTTGAACAGGCACAGAAAGAGATTCTCGCATTATTTCAAAAAGAACAGGGTGTGAAACCATGCTGACAGATATTACACTGGGACAGTATTTGCCGGGAGAGACCGTGATTCATAAGCTGGACCCGCGAACAAAAATTTTGCTGACGATTGCCTATATCATGGCGCTGTTTTTTGTTAACACTATTGCGGGTTTTGCACTATGTGCAGTGTTTATGGGTTGTATTTTAAAAATTTCAGGTATTCCACTTAAATTTATTATAAAAAGTATTAAACCGCTTTGGATTTTTGTGATATTTACGGCGATTATCAATATTTTTATGACGGATGGGAAAATTGTGTTTCAGATATGGGTCATCAAAGCGACATGGGAAGGAATTTATTTGGCAGTCATTATGTCGCTGCGATTAATATTTTTGGTAATGGGAACATCTATTTTGACCTATACCACGTCGCCTATTGTGCTGACGGATGGAATTGAGCATTTGCTGGGACCATTTCGTAAAATCAAAGTGCCAGCGCACGAAATTGCCATGATGATGACCATTGCCATTCGTTTTATTCCAACGATTATTGAGGAAACAGACAAACTGATGAAAGCACAGTCGGCACGTGGCGCAGATTTTGAAAGCGGCAATTTGATGGCACGCGCTAAGGCAATGGTGCCAATTTTGGTACCGCTATTTGTGAGCGCATTCCGGCGGGCAGACGAATTGGCGCTGGCAATGGAATGCCGCTGCTACCATGGTGGCGACCAGCGGACAAAAATGAAACAATTACATATGCAAGGGCGAGATACCGGTGCATTTTTCATTGCCGCTGTATCTATTACGTTGCTGATTGGGATACGGTATCTTCCGGGATTGATTTGACAAAAAGGGCGGGGGCTTCATGCTCCGCCCTTTTCATGAGTAACTAAATTCATGAAGATTTATTTTGAAGGAGAATGGTATGCGGAATTTGAAACTACATCTTAGGTATGACGGCACGAACTATCATGGATGGCAGGTGCAACCAAATGACAGGTCTGTGCAGGAAACATTGCAGGGAGCGGTCTATGGCGTGACGGGCGAGCATGTGACAGTGACAGGCTGCAGTCGTACTGATGCAGGCGTTCATGCGCGGCACTATGTCTGCAATTTCCGCACGGAGACAAAAATTCCGTGCGAGCGTATGCCCTATGCCATGAATGCCAATCTACCTGACGATATTGCGGTGACATTGTGCGAAGAGGCGGGGGAGTCGTTTAACGCCCGCTATGATGCGAAATCAAAAATCTATGTTTATCGGATTCATAATTCAAATGTGCGTGATCCATTTGAAAAAGACCGTGCATGGCAGTATCCGATTTCGTTGAATTTAGAAAAAATGCAGCGAGCAGCAGAATATCTGGTAGGAACTCATGATTTTACGGCGTTTATGGCGGCAGGTGGGCAGCAAAAACAGATGGAAAAAGAGATGTATGAAGTAAATGTTTTGCAGCAGGACAAGCTGTTTGAAATCAAAGTGCATGCAAACAGCTATTTATATAATATGGTGCGTATCATCACAGGAACGTTGGTCTATGCAGGCAATGGCAAATTGCAGCCGGAGGATATGAAAGATATCTTATTATCCAAAGACCGGAAACGGGCGGGGATGACCGCGCCGCCGCAGGGACTGTATCTGCACAAAGTATTTTATGAATAAATAGAAATGGAGCGTGGAAGCGATGAGCCGATTTTGTTCGCTGCAAAGCGGCAGTAATGGCAATGCGCTGTACTTTGAAAACGGAAAAACAAAGCTACTGATTGACTGCGGCATTTCTGCCAAACGTGTTGCACAGCGTCTGGCAGAAATAGGCGTGGCGGCGGAGGAATTGGACGGGATTTTGATTACGCATGAACATAGCGACCATGTAGCGGGTATCCGTGTGTTCACGAAGCGGTTCGGCACGCCTGTTTATGCAACGGCGGGAACGCTGGAAGCGGTGGAAGAGCAGCGCGGCAGTGTGGAATCTGAAGTTCATGTGTTGCAGCCGGAACAGTTTTTTGATATCGGCAGCATTACAGTATATCCATTTCACTTGCCGCACGATGCGCGGGAACCTGTGGGTTACATTCTACATACAGGCAGACATAAAATTGCGATTGCCACAGATATGGGACGAATCTGCGAGAACATTGCGTTGGAGATGAAAAGCAGTGATTTTGTGTTTTTGGAATCCAATTATGATGAAATGATGCTGAAAACAGGAAGGTATCACCCGCAGCTTAAACGGCGTATTTTAAGCAGCGAAGGACATTTTTCCAATGACCAGGCAGCAAAATTTGCAGCGGCGCTGGTGCGTAGCGGAACAGGGAACATTATGCTGGGACATTTGAGTGCAAACAATAACAGACCGCCACTTGCTTTTGAGCGCGTATCCAAAGAAATTCGACAGCAAGGAGCAGAGATTGGCACCGATGTGCTGCTAGGGGTGGCGAGTCGCAGCTGTACGGGGAAAATAGTGGAGATTTAAATTGACACTTGTTTGTAACTACTTTTCGGGCGATTTATATTATAATAAAAAAGAGTACGTATTTTTATCCTCTAGGGGTGAGGGTAGAAAAGTATTATCAAATCGGTGGCGAAGCAGAAGAGGGAGGGGACCCTTATGAAAAAGATGATTTTAGGACTGGCGGCGTTTATGGTGCTGCTGACCGGCTGTGAAATGAAATCGGGCGAAGAATTAATGAAAGCCCCCAAATTAACAGGGGAGCAGGAGGTTATCAGCAAGGCGATTAAAGCGCA
>CATIYX010000075.1 GCA_949739095.1 uncultured Clostridia bacterium
ACGCCATAGAGCAAAAATTCTTCATATCCATTCTCTAACGAAGCGGTAATTTGTTCAATTGCATTATGTTGTTCCGCTGTTGGTACATATTTTTCTGATTGTTCTACCGGAAGGCATTGCGTGGGTCTGCGGTATTGTGCTTCCTCCGTTACCGCGGCATAGCCATGACGACATAAGACATCAACGGATTGTCTGGAACAGTTTGCCGCTTGTAGCAACTCCGTAAGCAACAGAGTTTTCTGCTGCGCCAAAATACCAAGTGCACTTGCTGCCGCCGGTGCCCGCCGCTGCAATTGTACTATTGCTTCTTCCATCATTTCTTCTCCAGCAGTCAGTCGTACAACTTTTTGATACTTTTCTTGCTGTCCATGCACAGCGTATTCTGTCACCCCTACAATGCCTTTTTTTTGCAGTGTATCAATCACACTGCGGTTTGCAAGACAACAGGCTTCTTTAAGCTGTGTCAAGATAACAGGTTCACATTTTTCTTGTAAATAAGCAACAACCATCTGTTGTTTCGCCGTTAGTTTTTGTGTCATCAATTCTCCAGTAAGAAAAACTCGTTCTTCCATTTGGAAATGCACTGCAGGTGGAAGTAGCAAATGCAATGCTTCTGTCATAGAACAAATATAACGTCGTTTCATAAACTGTGCCAATGCAATTCTGGACGATGAAAGCATGGGCTGTGCATCCAGACACTTTGCAACAGGCTTGAGTACCACAGCAGCATCCACCTCTTCAAATCCCAAACAATATCCTTCTAGCTTGCGATTACCCGCACCAAATGGCACTAGCACACGGTGTCCTATTTGAAGGTTCATCTCCTCTGGTACAAGGTAATGAAAAACACGGTCCAGTTTTTTTAATGTTGTATCCACGATAATGCAAGCCGCTTTCATCGCAGTGAACCGTCCCTTTCTTCTATCATCCGCCTCATTTATTTACGCAGCGGTCTAAAATCGCATGTGCTAATGTCAATTTAGGCATGTTGTCCAGCGCTTCCTTCCGACCGTCCCGATAGACAATTGTCACTGTGTTATTGTCAGACTGAAACCCAGCTTCCTGCGCTGTTAAATCGTTTGCAACAATCATATCAGCACCTTTATCTAATAATTTCTGATAAGCATATTGCAGTAAATCTTGTGTTTCCATACAAAATCCAACCACGAGACGTTTCTCTTTGTTCCTACAAATTGCACGCAAAATATCTTCGTTTTTCTCTAATTCGATCGTTTGCAGTTGGTCTTTTTTACATTTATGTTCATAGTGATGTTTAGATTTAAAATCACCTACAGCCGCCGCTTTGATAATAATATCATGTGACTGATATTGTTCCATCACTGCCTGATACATTTCATCCGCACTGCAAACAGGACATAGTTGAACGCCATACGGCGGCTGCAGGGCAACAGGACCTGAAACCAGCGTTACTTCTGCACCACGCATATGTGCTGCACGTGCCAATGCATATCCCATTTTACCCGAAGATGGGTTGGAAATATAGCGAACCGGATCAATGAACTCACGCGTCGGTCCGGCTGTTACCAGTACTCGTTTGCCAATCAAATCTTTTTGCAAACAGAGAATGTTTTCAATCTGTTCCAACAGAACCAATGGTTCCGGCAATTTCCCGGCCCCCTCATCACCACATGCCAAATGTCCTGTAGCAGGCATAATGATATGATAGCCCAAGTTTTTCAGCAAATCCATGTTTCTTTGTACAATCGGGTTTTCATACATGCCTGTATTCATTGCCGGTGCTAAAATCACCGGACAGCGCGCTGCCATAACGGTTGTTGATAACATATCATCTGCAATGCCGCCAGCAATTTTCCCAATAATGTTCGCAGTTGCCGGAACAATGACAAACGCATCTGCTTGTTTTGCCAACGAAATATGCTCCACATTCCAATGAATGGGTGCGTCAAACATTTGCGTTGTAACTGGCTGGTCTGTCAGCGTCTGAAAGGTCAGCGGTGCGACAAATTTGGTCGCATGTTCCGTCATAATGACCGGCACACGCGCACCTGCTTTTACAAGTTTACTTGCCAAATCAGCCGCTTTATAAGCAGCAATTCCACCACATACTCCCAAAACAATACATTTCCCATGCAACATATGGCATAGCCCCCTTTATTCAGCCGGTATTTCTTCCTGACTAGCTATAGGCTGCTGCACTTCGGGGTCCTGTTCTTCCGGCTGCCCAGAATCGTGTTGGACAAAATATACTTTTCCATCATACACTTCCTGTACAGAGCGGATAATCGGTTTTACTATTTTTTTGTTAGAAGCACGTTCCAGCCGTTTCAGACGGCTTTCCAGCGTTGTTGGTTCCGGCGCTAGCTCCCGTTCTTTTTCCAATGCTCTTTCCTGTTGGGCGATTTCACGCGCACGCTTCGCGGTCACAACCACCAAGCTATAGCGGTTGCCAACCTTATCAATTAATTCTTTTATGGGTGGATAAATCATTGTCCACAAACCTCCTTTAATAATGTCAAATTTCTGGATACTTTTATCTTTTCGGCTCGAACAATAGATTCAAACCGATCAGTTGCTTCTTCTACAATATCATTTAATATAAAATAATCATATTGCCGCGCCAATTCCACTTCTTCCGCTGCACGTGCCATCCTACGGTCAATCACCTCTATCGACTCTGTGCCGCGTCCTATAATACGACTTCGCAATTCCTCCATAGAAGGCGGAAGAATAAAAATGAGAACGGCTTCAGGGAACTGTTTTTTGACCTGCATTGCTCCCTGCACTTCAATTTCAAGCAATACATCTTGTCCCGCAGCAAGCTTTTCTTCTACCTTTGCCCGCGGCGTTCCATAATAATTGCCGCAAAAATTTGCCCATTCAATAAACTCATCCTGTGCAATCATTTGCTCAAATTTCTGCTGCTGCAAAAAATAGTAATGTACGCCCTCCTGCTCCATAGCACGCGGGGCACGCGTTGTCGCAGAAACCGACAAATGCACCTGCGGATGACGTTGCATAAACGTGCCACAAATCGTTCCTTTTCCTGCTCCAGCAGGACCTGACACCACCAAAAGGAGTCCCCTATTCTTCATCCAAATCATCCTCCAATATCGCCGCCGCGTCTTTTCCGCCAAGACGATGCGCAACCGTCTCAGGTTGCACCGCGGACAAAATGATATGGTCGCTGTCTGTAATTAGCACAGCACGCGTCCTACGTCCATAGGTCGCATCTATCAGCATACCGCGGTCGCGTGCTTCTTGTACAATTCGTTTAATTGGCGCAGATTCAGGACTGACAATTGCTACCAAACGACCTGCCGATACAAAGTTGCCAAACCCGATATTGATTAGTTTCATAAGTCAAAAACTCCTATTCCTATAGTATTTCCATATTTTTGCAATTCATAACGCAACTATTCGATATTTTGTATCTGCTCCCGCAGTTTTTCAATTTCCGCTTTTGTATCAACAACCAACTTAGCAATTTCAATTTGATTACATTTAGAACCAATGGTATTTACTTCCCGATTCATTTCCTGAATCAGAAAATCCAATTTTCGTCCAACCGGTTCTTCCAAATGCAACAAATGATCTAGTTCTTTCAAATGTGAACCAAGCCGCGTAAGTTCTTCGTCAGTACATACTTTATCTGCAAAAATTGCCACTTCTGTCAGTAGTCGTGTTTCATCAATATCCTTTTGTTGCGTGAGTTCCACGATTTTTTCCCGTAGTCGCCGTTGATAATCTTCCACTGCTGCCGGCGCCAATTGCTCTATCTGTTCCACAACTATACGGATACGGTTTCCACATTCCAAAAGTGCACCGCCAATCCGTTCACCTTCCCGCTGGCGCATTTGCAAAAAGTTTTCACCTGCTTCATCCAATACCTGCTTTACTTCCTGCCAAATCACATCGTGGTCCTCTTCCGTTTTATCAATTTGAAAAATATCAGGAAACCGAGCCAATTGTCCTGCCGTCAAATCATTCTGCAAGGAGAATGTCTCTGATAGCGCATCCACTGCTTTTTTATATTGACCGGCAAGCGCCATATCTACCTGAATTTGTTTTCCATCTTCCCGAAAATCATCAATTATAATAAATACATCTATTTTACCGCGCGCTGCAAAATGTTTCACTTCCTCCCTGATTTTCTCTTCCAGAAAAGAATAAATCCGCGGCAGTTTTATGTTAATATCTGCAAAACGATGGTTCACCGATTTCATTTCCACGACCACGCGTTTGGTATCAAACAAAACTTCTGCTCTTCCATAGCCTGTCATGCTTTTAAGCATATGATTATTCCTCCGCATTTCTATTTGGTTTTCTCCATTTTGGTAATGATATATACAGAATTCCAAATGCTAACATTCCATTATATATTTTACCTTTATTCCGCTGCAATGTCAAACCTTTTTTCGCTTTTTCAGCATTTTATATGGATTCTGATACAATACACAGGTGACGCTTGTTTATCTATATGGAAGAATACGTATTTCGTAATTTTTTCCACATTTTCTAAAAATAATCTTGTCTTTTAGTTGAAAAATTCTGTAGATATTGGTATACTACTAGTTAGACATAAGAGCGTCAAACCTCATGCGGTTCCCAGAAGCAGATTTTCCCGTATGGTATTCGATTCTCTTATACCTACGGACTGGAGGGAAACAATCATGCCATTTGATTCAATTACAACGACCTGTATTGCACAGGAATTAGATACGCTTTTAACGGAGGGTCGCATTGATAAAATTTATATGCCGGATTCTTATGATATTATTATGCATGTGCGCGCGAAAGGACAAAACAGGAAGCTGCTTTTAAGTTGCAATGCTTCATTTCCACGCGTCTATTTAACAGATGCAGCGCGGGAAAATCCCCTAACGCCGCCCAACTTTTGTATGCTGCTGCGCAAATTTTTAAGCGGTGGTAAAATTTTATCTGTCAAGCAATACGATTTGGAACGTATCATTGAATTTGCTGTTGAAGTACGGAGCGAACTCGGCGATATTGTTGTGAAAAAACTGGTGGTGGAATTGCTTGGGAAATATAGCAACATTCTGCTGGTACATGAAAACGGAAAAATAGCGGACTGTATTCGCCATGTTGATGATACTGTTACTTCTATGCGGTTGGTGCTTCCCGGTCTCCCCTATGAATTGCCGCCTAAAATGGAAAAGCAGAATCCCTTTTCCTGTGATAAAGTACAGTTTTTTCAAATTATTTCACAGAGCACGCCCGGAAAAACAATTGACAAAATCCTGCTTGAAAATATATTAGGTTTGTCACCTCTGCTCTCGCGCGAAATTGCTTACCGCGCTTTGGAAAGAACAGATTCGACTCTTGCGGAACTTACCAATAATCAAATTTATGATGTTGCAGCAGAACTTGCACATTTTTTTGAACAAGTAAAAGCGGGTACATTTACCCCAGTCTTGCTTTATGATGGAGCAAAACCTGTTGATTTTGCACCGGTTCCTATCACCCAATATGAATCTCTCTACCTCGCCCACCCTGTTGCGCAATTATGCGCGTCACTGGATAGTTTCTATCTGGAACGGGAACGGCATAACAAAATGATTACGCTTAGTCGCGATATGGCGAAAACAGTCAACAACTTAATACAGCGCTGCCGCAAAAAAATGCATTTGCAAGAACAATCCGTGCGGGATGCAGAAAAACGTGAAAGTGATAAGCTGTATGGGGATCTCATTACCGCAAACATTTACCAGATTGCATCTGGTGACCGTGTTTTACGCGTACAGAATTTCTATGAAGCAGATTTGCCAGAAGTAGAAATCAAGCTGGATCCCACACTGACTCCCAGTCAGAATGCACAAAAATATTATTCACGGTATAATAAACTAAAAAGCACCGCGGAAAATGCGGCGCAGCAACTGGAAAAATCAGCCATAGACCTCAACTATTTGGAGAGCGTTGCCACTGCCATTGCCCAGTGTGAATCTACAGCGGACCTTCGTGAAATTAAAGCGGAACTCACTGCCGGAGGATATCTTAAAAATCGACAAAAACAGGGTAAACGCAAGGAAAAAGATACTGTTTCTATGCCGGCAGAATATACCAGCAGCGATGGATTTACCATTCTTGTCGGAAAAAATAACAAACAAAATGATTTTTTGACCTTGAAAATTGCCCGTGGCAACGATATCTGGTTCCATACGAAAAATATTCCAGGTTCTCATACCGTTATTATTTCAGGTGGGCAGGAAGTTCCTGAAACAACTATTCTGGAAGCGGCCTGGCTTGCAGCCTATCATTCTAAAGCACGCGCTTCCAGCAACGTACCTGTGGACTATACGCAAATCCGTAATGTAAAAAAGCCAGGCGGTGCAAAGCCCGGTATGGTAATATATGTGAAAAACAAAACACTTTTTGTATCACCTGATGAGGCTTTCATTTCAAAATTAAAAACCAGCCATGATACGCAGTAAGACTGTTATATCTATGTTGGTCTTATTAAAAGATATGCAAAGAAAACGAAATTTAACGTATTAAGAACGGTGTCTGTAAACGAAAGTACAACCCCTTCGGCTGCTATAGTAATCACTATA
>CATIYX010000076.1 GCA_949739095.1 uncultured Clostridia bacterium
AAGAGGAGAGTCCCATGTACAATGTAAGATAAACATTATTTCAAAGTTGAATGAAAAAAAGTGTTTGATGTAAAAACAAGCCGATAGAAAGGTGATTCCGTTGGGATAAGGTATCAAAAAAATATAATCAATTGAAATACTGTAGCAAGACTCATTTATATATATTATAAAAAGGGGTATCAGGAGGCGGCAGAGATGATTGAACCAATCAAAAAAGCCGTTGCAAATACCAAAATAAATTTTTAATGAAAATAATAGTATGAATGAAGAAAGGCAGGAAAGAGTTGAGCTTTCCATTGTATTCAAAATTGTCCCTTGGAAAATAGAATAATAATTAAAATTTATTGTGGCTATTTGTAATGGCAAGCAATGAATATTTGCAGTGAAACTCTATTAAAAAACAATTCGGAGAAACTGTTTATCAGTTAGACCGAGTAATCCTTCCAAAGTGAAACGATATCGTGGAACATCAGAGTAATATCATGGATGCTAAGTCAATAAGGACCACGGCGGAGTGATATGGACGAAAGATGAAAAGAACAAGTTGAAAAACGGAAACACATCACAAAGACAGAGCGGAGGAAAGGGCGGAATATATGCAGAATAAAAGCGCTGGCATATATTTTGCAATGGAAGCTAAATTTGATGATGAAGAGAAAGTTTAAACAAACAACCAAGTTCAGGAACGGAAGCCTGCAAGATGGAATTTGAAAAATAGAATTGCAGGACTTAAGGAGGATTTTTAGACGTTGAATGAATTAAACAACGAGGAAAGTATATAAACCGCACTTACTTCTGGAAAGAAAGTAAGTGCGGTTTATTTTTATTTGGGAAAGCAGCTGCCATTTGCCCTAACGTAGAAAGACAGAGCTGTTTAACAGACAAAGTACAGTTAAAGTAAAAAAGAATGGAATATATAATGGACAGGATATTGCCATAAGCAGAAAAACAGATGTTTTTTCTGTTTATGGCAGTGTTTTTGTGTCTAAAAGAAAGTATTTCTTTTCTCTACCAAACCGTCATAAAATAGGAGTTGTCCTAATATAATGTGATACAGAGAAAATTTAGGACAAGGAGGACAAATGACAACATGGATAAATTACAGATGCCAAATAGCCAGGGTCTTACGCAGGACCAGGCGAAACAAGCTTTGCAAAAATATGGTCCTAACCGGCTGCAGGAGGGGAAGAAGACATCATTGTTCAAGCTGTTTTTGTCACAATTTAGCGATGTTATCACAATGGTGCTGATTGTGGCAACCGTTGTTTCCTATTGCCTTGGAGAAATAGAAGATTCCATCACGATTTTATTAATTTTGTTGTTGAATGGTATTTTGGGATTTGTGCAAGAATTCAGAACAGAAAAGTCTATGCAGGCGCTGAAAAAAATGGCGGCGCCAACTGCAAACGTCGTGCGCGGCGGTGAGGTGGCGCAGATTCCGGCAGAGGAAATCGTGCCGGGCGATTTGGTGGTTTTGGAAACCGGGGATAGGGTACCGGCTGACGCAGTGATTTTGGAGGAAAAGAATCTGCAACTCAATGAATCTATTTTGACAGGAGAATCCTATCCTGTGCAAAAGTCAAAAGGCAGTGCGGAGGATACCGGAGCAGAACATATGGTATATATGGGTACCACTGTTACCAGCGGACGAGGAAAAGTGTGGGTGACAGGGACAGGAATGCGGACACAGATGGGAGAAGTCGCATTTATGATGCAGGACGCAGGGGAAAGCGAAACGCCGCTTAAGAAAAAATTAAACCGCATTGGCAAAGATTTGGTTATTATTTGTCTGTTTGTGTGCATTTTGATTATTATTGCTGGAATGTGGCATGGGGAAACGCTTTATAACATGTTTTTGTCCGGCGTTAGCTTAGCAGTTGCGGCGATTCCGGAAGGGCTCCCTGCTATTGTTACTGTAGCGCTTGCTATTGGTGTGCAGCGGATGCTTAAACAAAAAGCTCTGGTGCGTAAACTGCCGGCTGTTGAGACGTTGGGGAGCACAACGGTTATTTGTTCAGATAAAACAGGAACATTGACAGAAAATAAGATGACAGTTAAAAAAGTGTTTGCTGATTTTAAATTATCGGATATCGGTGCAGTGACCGGAGCAGGAAAAACACAAGGATTATTATTTGACGTTGGATTGTTGTGCAACAATGCGCAGGAAGCCCAAGGGGAATTGTTGGGCGACCCGACAGAAACGGCTATTCTAGCTGCCAGCAGATTGAAAGGACACAAAGTGTCTGACAAAGCCAGACTGGATGAATTACCGTTTGATTCCGACCGAAAATGTATGAGCATTGTTTGCCAGGGGAATGATGGAACCTACTATTTATATACGAAAGGGGCACCCGACCGCGTATTACATAATTGCTCGCGTGTGCAGACAGAAGAAGGCATTAAGACACTGGTATCAACACAGCGGGAGGAAATCCGGCGCGCCAATGAATCTATGGCGTCTGATGCCTATCGCGTTTTGGCATTTGCGTATAAAAAGTTATCAGACGCACCGGCAAAGATGGAGGAGTCGTTGGAATCCGATTTGATTTTTGTGGGACTGGAGGGAATGATAGACCCGCCGCGGCAAGAGGCGGCAGCAGCGATTGCAAGCTGTTATAAGGCGGGAATCCGACCTGTTATGATAACAGGCGACCATAAAATTACAGCGACAGCCGTTGCGAAAGAATTGGGAATGCATGTGCCGGAAGATAGTGTTATGGTGGGAGAAGAATTGGATGCACTCAGCGATATAGAATTGGAACGCAAAGTGGGCAGTATAACAGTTTTTGCGCGCGTCAGTCCGAAACATAAATTACGGATTGTCCAGGCATATAAGCGGCAAAATCAGGTAGTCGCCATGACGGGAGACGGTGTGAATGATGCACCGGCGCTGACTGCGGCAGATATCGGCGTAGCAATGGGACAAAGTGGGACGGACGTAGCAAAGGAAGCGGCGGATATGATTTTGACGGACGACAATTTTGCAACGATTGTTTCGGCTGTTAGAGAAGGACGCATGATTTTCGACAATATTCGTAAATTTATTAAATATTTGTTGGCATGTAATTTGGGAGAAATACTCATTATGGGGGCGGCGGCGTTTGTCGGAATGCCATTGCCGCTAATTCCTGTTCAAATTTTATGGGTGAATTTAGTGACAGACGGACTTCCGGCGCTGGCACTGGGTGTAGACCCGCCCGCAGATGGAATCATGGAACGCAAACCGCGGCGCACAGATGCAGGTGTGTTCTCAGGCGGGCTGGGTGGTAACATTGTGTTTTCAGGACTGCTTATAGGTGCAGCGGCGCTGCTTTCTTTTGGCATTGCGATTTATTTTACACATGGCAACCTGATGAGCGCACGGACAGTATGCTTTGTCACAATGATTATAACGGAGCTGTTTTATGCGTTTGAATGCCAGAGTGAATATCAAACAGTGTTTGAAGTTGGCATTTTCAGAAACATCTTTTTGCTTTTGGCGGTGGCAGCGTCGTTATTGCTAACGATAGCAGTATTATATGTGCCATTTTTCTCCGGTGTGTTTAAAACAGTGGCGCTGGGGATGAATGAATGGCTCATTGTTCTGCTTTGTAGCGGCATTGAAATACTTTGCAGCAGCATTTTTGCCGCGACTGGTAAAAAGAAATAGAACATATGCGCATTTCACCATATCAGGTCAGAACTCATATACTATAGGAGAACCTGATATGAGTGAAAGC
>CATIYX010000077.1 GCA_949739095.1 uncultured Clostridia bacterium
AACTGATGGCGGGCAGACATAATAAAGCCGGAGGAGAAACGAAGGATATCCATGAGCGCAGCCGTAGTTATTTGGAAGAAACTTACCGTACAGCATTAGAAGTGGTGCGGCAGCAAGAATGGGAAAGAATTCCATGCAGCGATGGGGAAAATCCGTTGCCGGTGGAAGAAATCGCGCAACAGATTTGGAAAATTGTGTGGCAGATGATAAAATAACCGGAGGGTGACAACGTGGAAAAATTATTAGTGGTGGACGGCAACAGTATTATTAACCGTGCATTTTATGGCGTGCGGCTGCTGACAAATGAAGAAGGCGTCTACACCAACGCGATTTATGGATTTTTAAATATTTTAATGAAATATTTGTCGCAGGACGAGCCGGACTATATTGCAGTAGCGTTTGACCTGTCTGCGCCAACGTTCCGCCACAAACAATATGCGGACTATAAAGCAGGGCGCAAGGGAATGCCGGAGGAACTTGCTATGCAATTGCCGCTGCTGAAAGAGGCATTGGCGGCAATGAACATACCACAACTGAGTCTGGAGGGCTATGAGGCGGACGACATCATTGGTACGGTATCAAGAATGTGCGAAGAAAACGGCGTAGAATGTCTGGTTGTTACAGGAGACCGCGACGCGCTGCAATTGGCGTCCGATACGACCAAAATCTATCTCACATCCACACGCGGCGGGGAAACGCAGCTGAATATTATGGACCGTGCGGCGGTGCAGGAAAAATATGGCGTCACGCCGCGGGAAATGATTGAAGTGAAAGGTTTGATGGGTGATACGTCCGACCACATTCCGGGTGTGGCGGGAATCGGAGAAAAGACTGCACTGAAACTGATTGGGGAATATCATAGTCTGGAAGCGGTTTATGAACATATTGAGAGCATGAAAGGCGCAGTCAAAACTAAGCTGGAAAATGGCAAGGACAGTGCGTTTTTAAGTCGGACGCTGGGGTTGATTGAACGCCATGTACCCTTGCAGGAGACTTTGGATACTTTACGGCGCAAAGACTATAATGAACCGGCGTTGTTTGAATTGCTGAACCGATTAGGGCTGAAAAGTATGGTAAAAAAACTGGGACTGGAAGACCAACAAGTGCCGGTGCGGGAATATCATCCGGTGGTTGTCACGCAGCGTGAGGATGCGAAAAAAATCGTACCTACACTCGGAGAATCTTCTTTTTATCTGCTTTGCGATGATGCGGTTTTGGCGGGCGTGTCCGTCTATGATGGAGAACATAGTTACTATTTTCATTTTAATTCCGGTTTGCTCTGCGATCTGGAATTGGAGGATTTGAAATACTATTTTGAAAATAGCGCGTCCAAGTGCACACATGGCAGCAAGGAAGCCTATGTTTTGCTGAAAAAAGCAGGTATTGACCTGCACGGCGTGGTGTTTGACAGTGAGATTGCGGCATATATTATTGACCCGTCCCGTAGCAGTTATGATATTGGTTCGTTGAGCGATTTTGAAAGTCGTGAAATGCTGTTTGGCAAAGGGCGTAGCAAAATTAGCATGATGGAAAGTGATGAAAATATGCTGGCGCAATATGGCGCAAAATGTGCTGGCGCAGTGCTGGATTTGCGCGAAAAATATGTGCCTCTCATGCAGCAGCGCCAGCAGGAAACATTGTTTGAAGCAGTGGAAATGCCGCTTACGCGCGTGTTGGCGGATATGGAACTGGAAGGATTCCATGTGGATGTGGAAAGCCTGAAGGCGTTTTCCGCTATGTTGGAGGAAAATATTGGGAGAACTGAACAGACAATTTATGATATGGCGGGAGAAACCTTCAATATTCTTTCACCCAAACAACTCGGTACAGTGCTGTTTGAGACGCTGAAACTGCCGGTGGTGAAAAAGACCAAAACAGGATATTCCACCAATGCGGAGGTGCTGGACAAGCTGGAGGAGGACCATCCTATCATTGGGTATGTGAAGGAATATCGGGCGCTCACGAAACTAAAATCTACTTATTGTGATGGATTGTTGAGCGTTTTGGAAAGGGATGGAAAAATCCATTCCAAGTTCAACCAGACAGTGACGGTGACTGGGCGTATCAGTTCCACGGAACCGAATTTACAAAATATTCCGGTGCGTACAGAATTGGGAAGGGAAATGCGCCGCATGTTTACTGTATCTGACGAAGATTATATTTTGTTGGACGCAGACTATTCCCAGATTGAACTGCGTGTTTTAGCGCATATTTCGGGAGATGAACGGCTGATTCAGGCGTTTATAAACGAGGAAGATATCCATACGATTACAGCATCGCAGGTGTTTGGTGTATCGCCGGAACTGGTGAGCAGCGAAATGCGCCGCAGCGCCAAGGCGGTGAACTTTGGTATTGTCTATGGTATCAGTGATTTTGCGCTGGCACAGGATTTGCATATCACGAAAAAACAGGCAAAAGCCTATATGGATGGCTATTTGGAAAAATATAGCGGCGTACGCAAGTATATGGATGATATAGTGGAGGAAGCGGAGCAAAATGGGTATGTTTCCACGATTTTGGGACGCCGACGGTATATTCCGGAACTGAAATCAGGGAAATTCCAAGAGCGTTCTTTTGGCAAACGAGTGGCGCTGAACACGCCTATTCAAGGGAGTGCGGCGGATATTATTAAAATTGCTATGGTGAAAGTATATGCGGCATTGCAGGAAAAAAAGCTGAAATCTAGGCTGATTTTACAGGTACATGACGAATTGATTGTGGAAACGCACAAATTAGAAGTAGAACAGGTTAAACAGATTTTGAGTGAGTGTATGCAAAACGCCGTTTCGCTTGCTGTTCCGCTGGTGGCAGAGGTAAAAACGGGACGAAGCTGGTATGAGGCAAAATAAGAGGTGAGAAAGCACGTGGTCATTGGATTGACAGGATATACCGGTGCGGGAAAATCCGTTGCCGCTCAAATATTTCGTGCGCTGGGCGCATATATTATAGATGCGGACGAATTGGCGCGGCGGGTGGTAGCACCGGGGCAGCCAGCGCTGAAAGAAATCCGGCGTGTGTTTGGGCAGGAGACGTTTTTGCCGGATGGAACGCTGCACCGCCGCGCGCTGGGCAGCGTGGTGTTTGCAGATGTACAGAAACGGAAGCAATTGGAGAGAATTACACACCCGCATATTGCTGCGCTGACGAGGAAGGAACTGCAAAAGGTGGACGGTGCAGATGTGGTGCTTGATGCGCCGGTTCTGTTTGAGGTGCCGGAGATGGTGAAATTATGCGATAAAACAATGTTTATGGACGCTGCGCCGGAGGTGCGGCTCCAGCGTATTATGGAGCGAGACGGTATCTCTATGCAAGAGGCGCAGCGGCGGATGGATGCACAAACTTTTATGGAAGAATGGAAAGAGCAATGTGATTTGATTGTGGACAACAGTGGGGAATGGAATCGATTAGAAGAAATAATTCAGAACTGGATGGAGGTGCAACGTGGTCGTCATTGTTAAAAAAAGAAAAATTATTGCCGGAATTATGATTGCTGTGATTGCACTGATTTTGGCATTTCAGATAAAACCGATATTGCGGCACATTTATAAAATGCCGCACTATGATATTGTAGAGCAAATGAGTCAGAAATATAGGGTAGACCATTTTTTAATTTACGCCATGATGAAAGCGGAAAGTAGCTTCCGTACTGACGCACAGTCCCATGTTGGTGCAAAGGGACTCATGCAAGTCATGGACAAGACTGCTGAGTGGGCAGCGGAAAAGATTGGTATTGAAAATTTTCAGCCGGATATGATTTATGACCCAAAAATCAATATTGAAATCGGCTGTTGGTATATTGCAAAATTATTGGAGGATAACGATGGTGAAATGGTAAATGCTATTGCAGCATATAATGCGGGCGACGGTAATTTGCGGCAGTGGCAGAAGGAACTAGGCAAGGAGAAGTTAACGATTGAAGAAATTCCGTTCGCCGATACGCGAACTTATGTGACAAAAGTATTAGGATATTATGAAAACTATCAAAAAATCTATCGTCAGTAGAAGGAGAGAAATGACATGTTAATGGAAAAAAAGCATATTTGGGAAATTACGGACGCAGCGGAACAGAAGGCAATGATGGACTATGCCGTGGGTTACCGTGCATTTTTGGACTATGGGAAAACGGAAGCGCGCTGTGTAAAAAAGGCGGTTCAACTAGCGGAGGCACAGGGATTCCGCGCATTTCAGGAGGGACAGAGCCTTAAAGCTGGCGATAGGATCTATTGGAATAACCGCGGGAAAAGTTTAATGCTGGCAGTGATTGGCAGCGATGATATCACACAAGGAATGCATATTGTGGCGGCGCACATTGATTCGCCGCGGCTGGATTTAAAACCGGTTCCGCTGTTTGAGGACGACC
>CATIYX010000078.1 GCA_949739095.1 uncultured Clostridia bacterium
ATAACCTGCAAATTGCGTTTTCGACAGGCGTTTTGGCAGGGCAACTTAGGGGATAAATAAACGATAATATAGTTGACAAACATTTTTTTTATCAGTATAATAATAGTATATGGTATAGGGATTTTATAGAAATAGAGGCTGTTCCTGTTTTTTCAAGGATAGGGAAGAAAAGGGGTTGTTCGGCTTGTGCTTGGTAGCAGGTGCATTGACTGGGTTAGTTGCAGCGGGGGGAGCCAGTGCTGTTTGGATTCTGGCACCTTTTTTTTTGTTAGCTGCCAGACATTTAAGGGCATATGATGCGGTGGGTATTTCTCTCGCAGTTGAATTTGTATTATATTTATTTTTGTTTTGTATGAAAGGCGGCGCTTGCCGTCCGAACTGGAAAACATTGATTGTTGGAACTGTGCCGCTTATCTTGGGGACAGTAGTAGGAAGTTATATATCAAAAGGAATTCCGGCGCAGATATTCCAATGGATTTTGTTTGGCTCAACTTTGATTGCGGGCATTGTGCTGTTTGTTTGTGGTCGGAATATGTTTGGACAGAAAGAGGAAGACTCGGCTATGCCGTACCATCCATGGCGGTATGTATGGTGGATGTTGCTAGTCGGGTTGCTGAGCGGTGCATTTGGACTGGGAAGCGCACTGATAGCAGTTTTGATAGTTTCCGGTAGGAAACGGTTTGCAGTTCAATTGGAATTGGATACTGGAATGTTTTTCATAGCAATCAGCGCTATGGCGGGATATTTGATGCACAGTGTCTGCGGAACGGTGAATTTGCTGGAGGTTGTTGTTTGTGCAGCATTTGCACTGGCAGCCTTCCGGCTGGTGACTGTTTTTATGAACACTAAAACAAATGTATATACAAAATTGATTGGAGCAGTTTTGCTGATTGCAGTTGTGATTTTTGTGCCAATTTATTTGTTTGTATAAAAATATAGTTTATCTCAAAAAAGCCTTGAAACAAGGGAATGTTCAAAGGATTTCTAAATGAATTTACTACTAAATTACTACTTTTGCGGATTGAGCCTTGATAATACCGTGAAACTCCTATGAATATGAAAATGCAAAATTGAATATTTGAAAATATGGCAGATAGAAATATCTGCTTTTTTCATACCCTAAAATCGAAAGGAATTTTGACAATGAAAACCGAAAATTCAAAGCAACTATGCCCCACTTGCAAGGTGGGACAAGACACATACTTGCTTGACAACAAAAATCCGTTTTGTCCGTATCTGCATTGTCATAACGGCAAAACTTGTTCGGCGTATGTGCCGCTTGAAAAGGAAAATAAATCGAGGTAACGGCGTTAGGATTTAACAAAAATTTTAACGCTTTTTTTGTTGCCTGAAATCCGAAAGGAGGATTTTTGTATGGCAGTGTTTAGAATAAACAAAACCCGTGATTATACCGTGATGTCAAACTATCACTTGAAAGATACGCGGCTGTCCCTTAAATCAAAGGGGCTTTTATCTATGATGTTATCTTTGCCGGAGGAATGGAATTACACCACAAGAGGACTTGCGGCAATATGCAAGGAGGGCGTTGACAGTATCGGAACAGCATTAAAGGAATTGGAGCGCAGCGGATATATTCAAAGAAACCGTGTCCGTGATGAAAAAGGCAAGATAACTGATACCGAGTACATCATATTTGAGAAGCCGCAGAAAAAACCCGATACGGAGCTTCAAGATACGACAGAGCCATATACGGAAAATCCGTATATGGATAAACCAAACACGGAAACACCGTGTACGGAAAACACCGCACAATTAAATACTAATATATCAAATACAAAAGAATTAAATACTGATGTATTAAATACTTATCCTATCAAATCACATCAGCAAGAAACACAAGATACGATTGGATATGATGAGGTCGAAGCATACAGGCAGGTAATCAAGGAAAACATTGAGTATGACATTTTGAGTATAAAGCTCAAAACGGATATTTCAATGCTCAATGAAATTCTTGACTTGCTAACTGAAACGGTATGCACACAAAAAAGCAGTTTAGTCATTGCCGGTGATACCTAACCGGCAGCAGTTGTAAAATCAAAGCTGTTAAAGCTAAATTCGGAGCATATCGAGTATGTCATAGACTGTATGCACTCAAATACAACCGATATTCGCAACATCAAAAAGTATTTATTGGCGGCACTTTTTAACGCTCCCTCTACCATTGACAGCTATTATACATCAAAGGTAAATCACGATATGGCAAACCTGTAAGGCGGTGAGCCTATGCGAAAACCAATATACAAACAGTACAGACCGCCGTAAAAGGCGGTATTTGAAACAAAAGCGCTTTTTTAACAGTAAATTTATAAGGAGGAATTTTTAGAAATGAAAATCAGAAACAAAGCAAAACACATTTTGTCGGCTGCTCTTTCAGCGGTAATGCTGCTTGGAAGTATGCCGACTTTAACATTTGCGGCGCAGGTGAACGAATATGTTGACCCCGCTGACATTTGGGTATCTGCCAACGGCAGGACAAACGAACTTGACTTTAACGCAACGATTACGCAGGAAACGGGCTGGTGTCCTGTCTGCAACAAAGACACGATTATGCTCACATACAGAACGCCCGAATACACAAAATCAGGCTCAACCGCATTAAATCGCGGCGTTAAGTATTCGGACGGAACAATGGTTGACGGTGAAACTGTCGGCAATCTCGACAGCGGACGTCCCAATCAGGACGCGTCATATACCACCTATCATTGGAGTGCGACACGTTCATAAGTGAAAAGCTTATGCACTAAACAAAGAACGTAAAAGTTTTCAGTTTAGGAGAACTGATAATCCGACAGGTGGAATGATAGGGTAACGCCTTGAAACGCCTGCCTTGATACTCCGAATAGCGGTTAATGTGCAATAATTTAGCCGTTATGGAGCTCGGTGAAGTCGGCAGAAGGCTGCCGTAAATAACAGATAAATGTTATACGAAAGTGTCCCAGAGGTGGGATATGCAACTGATATGCCGGAGGTCTACAAAATATATATGGTGAGAATGACTGTAAAAAGTCTGACGAAACTGCGAATGTACAAGTCTATAGGTAGACGCTGTAGAAATGCAGCGGCACTCCAAAGCGAGTGGTCAGTGAGGTAAAGTAAGAATTCTAGTTATGAAATACCTTGCAATGTTACAGGCATTGCCAAGCTGACAGGATTAGAGCAGACACCTAAGTATATATGCACAGATAGGATTATCGGAACGTGGAAAGGTTGAAACGTATGCTAATCTGATTGCACAGAGTACGTTGTTGAGGAAACAGTTTTAATTGAACAAAGGGAACTGAGGGAACTCAACTTTATTCGACTGAGAGCGGCGGCACAGTACCTATGAAGCTATGGATAACATAGCAGAGGGATAGCCGCCAGTCAATATTGTTCAAACAGTTATAGGTATAGATACTCATAGCTTCGAGTATGACAAAGAAAAACAAATCCGAGAGGAGGCGTTGCCTATGACAAAGCAGAAAAAGCTCCGTTACGCTGAATATTACGATATGCAGGTTGTGCTGGACAAATTGTATGCAGACAGTAAAGATAATAAAATATTTACAAGTCTTATGGAAATTATCTCTGATGAAAACAATATAAGAATGGCATACAGGAATATCAAGCGCAATGCTGGAAGTAATACAAGCGGTGTTGACGGAGTCAATATTACGGATATTGAGAAAATCCCAATCAATTCGTATATTGAAAAAATTCAGCAAAAATTCAAATGGTACAAGCCAAAACCCGTTAAAAGGGTTGAAATACCAAAACCAAACGGCAAAATGAGACCGCTTGGAATTCCTACAATTCTTGACAGGGTGATACAGCAATGTATTCTGCAAGTGTTAGAACCGATATGTGAAGCTAAATTCCATAAACATTCAAATGGATTTAGACCAAACAAGTCGGCAGAACACGCAATAGCCCAGTGTAAGAATATGATACAGTTACAACATTTACACTTTGTTGTTGATGTTGACATCAAAGGCTTCTTTGATAATGTAAATCACGCCAAACTCATTAAACAGATGTGGGCAATGGGCATAAGGGATAAAAAACTCATTTGTATAATCAAACAAATGCTGAAGGCTCCTGTAATTATGCCAAACGGTGAAAAAGTATATCCGACAAAGGGTACTCCTCAAGGGGGAATACTGTCGCCGTTGCTCGCAAATATAGTTTTAAATGAGTTGGACTGGTGGATAAGCAGTCAATGGGAAACAATGCCTACACATAAAAATATTAAAGTATATGATTATGGAAACGGACACATTAACAGAGGAAATGTATACAAGAAACTGCGTCAAAGCAATCTGAAAGAAATGTTTATGGTAAGATATGCCGATGATTTTAAAATCTTCTGCCGAAACAGGCAGGACGCTGATAAAGCATTTATCGCAGTCAAACAATGGCTGAATGACAGACTGAATTTAGAAATCAGTGAAGAAAAATCAAAGGTAATAAATCTAAGAAAGCACTATTCGGATTTTCTGGGGTTCAATATGAAAGCAGTTAAAAAGGGCAATAAATACGTTGTCAGTTCGCATATGTCGGACAAAGCTGTAAAAACTGAAACTGACAAGCTAATAAAACAGCTTGAATATATTAAAAATCCAAAAGGCGCACAATATGAAGCAAGTGCCATAAACAACTATAATTCAATCGCCGCCGTTTTAATTCCGCATCCATAAGACGAACAAAGTAATGTATCATCTGTTTTGTCGGGATTGAGGATATATTCAATAGCGAGATTTAGCGTAGAGCGGATAGGGTGCGTTTTTGTAATTGCCATATTTCCTCCAACCGTTCCTTGATTTCGTCAATATCCTCACGGTAAATACTGCTTGTCTGATTTACTCGTTTTGCAATCTGATTGATATTCCGTCCGATTGCGTGAAGCTCCGTGTTAAACTCTTTAATATTTGATGTGTCTGTATAGATGATATATCCGTCAATCGCCATTTTCCGCAGGTATGCCCCGATTTGATTTGTCGGCACAAGCGACATTTTGTATTCAATTAGCTTTCGTTCTTCCTCCGTTACAGGGCAGCGAAGTACCATTTTTCTTTTCCGATTTGCCATTGTAAAATCCTCCGTATTTTTTTATAAAGGGTTTGGGAATATCCCAAATTTTTTGACCGTTCCGCATAGCGTGAATAGATGTCAAAAATCGCAAGTGTGGCTACACTTGCTATGCTTGCTATTCCTTAAAAATTAGTTTTTTCCCTTATACCACTACTACGGAAAATCTCGGCAAAATGCAAAAAAAAGAAGCAATCCGAAAATTGCTTCCATATTATCTCATATACTGCACTGAAAAACAAAACAGTCGTTTTCTACCCTAAACGAATACACACCGTTGTATTTCTCTACGATAGCCACCATAGATTTTGTGCCGTAGCCGTGATTTTCCTGTTTTGACTTTGGCATATTCCCGTCAAATATGACTTTATCGTAAAACGGATTTTTAATTTCCAGATAGATTTTATCCGCATCCGTAAAGCCCTTTACGCCGACTTTTTTGTTTTCGCATTTACAAGAAGCGTTAATTGCGTTTTCCAGCCCGTTCGACATAACAACCGCCAAATCCGTTTCGTTGACCGCAAGTGTTTCGGGCAGACTGACATTGATTTCAAGTGTAACGCCGTTTTCCTCGGCGATTTTATGATAATGCGACAGAACGACATTGGCGCTATGGTTATCGCAGTAGCTTTTAAGATTGCTTTTGTCTATATCTGAAATTAACGTGCTGATATATTCCTCCGCTTCATCAAACTTTTTATTTTTAATATAATCGTTAATCAAAAGCATTTGATGCTTCATATCGTGGCGCAGTATTTTCAGACTGTTTTCGGTTTCCGCACTGCTTTTAAGTCTTTCATTTACCATTTTCATCTGCATATTAAGCGCGCGGTTTTCCTCTGCCGCGTTAAATAATTTCACCTGCGTCCACAGTACCTTAAATACTGTCATATACATAACAGGCACCAATACAAGTATCAAAACAAGCTGAGGAATGTACTCGGGTCTGTCCAAAACGATAGTCGGATAATAAGTTGTCCATATAATAATGACATAGAAAAACGCAGCCAAAACCGCAAACACACCCCAGCCCTTTTTCATATTCTGCTGTAAGAAGTGATACGGCTTCCTGAGATATTTCACAATCAAAAATTCAAGTATCGGAAACAGAACAAGTCTTGAAGCAAACATTACCACATAATTTTTAACGCCGAACAGTCCGTCAAGCAGGTTTGTTATAAACAGCACTTCAAGCACGATTGTGTCCACAACGCAAAAGGTGAAAAAAAACCTCGTCCCTTTATTTTTCGCCATAATGAAGAAAAATACAAGGCTCGGCAGCACACAGCAGGGGATTATGAGTTTGCCCGCCATTTCGATACCCAAGAGCCTTACATTAAGAACATTCACTATGATAATCGGTATCATAAAAATACCCGTAAGTATATTTGTTTTCTTTGACGGATAACGGCTGTCATAAAGAAACATAAACATAACAAGGCAATGTATTAGCGTCCATATAATTGATAAGTCGCGTAAAATAGTATTCATTGTATTCCCCTCCTGTTTACAGGCGTTTTTGGATTTTTGCATTCAGAAATTTAATTTTAGCGTCGGCGTATTTGCGCGTTACGGGATATTCCCCGCCGTTTTTCATCTTAAAGCCGCGCGGCGTAACCGTCATGATATTATCCACATTCACCAGATAACAATTCGCGGTTTTCAAAAACGCGCCGACGCGCAAAAGCTCCTCCACCTGATTGTCAAACGAAGCTTTCTGATAAATTCCCTCGATTTTATTCCCGTCCGTAAGCGCGTATATTAAGCGGTGGTCAAAATATTCAACCGCGTTTATTTTGCGGAGCGCGACGGGCATTATGCCGTCCGGCGTTTTAACGGTGATTACCGTTTCCTCTTTTTTCGGCGGGATATGATATTTGAAGCATTTATCAAGCTCCGCGAACAGCTTTTCCTTTTCAAACGGCTTTACAAGATAGGAAAAAGCGTTTACCGAAAACGCGTCAAGCGAAAATTCCTTTGCCGTAGTCAGATAAATAATAACGGCTCTTTCGTTGTATTCCCTTATCCGCTGCCCCAGCTCCAGACCGCTCATACCGTCCATTACAATGTCTAAAAGATATATTTCACTGTCGCCCGTACCGCGTTCGCATTCCAAAAGGTCGGCGGGGCATGTGAATTTTTCTATTTTAACATCTGATTTTCTTATGCTTATATATTCAGCCACATAATCGGCTATTAAGGTCAGTTGTTTTTCCTCGTCGTCGCATATACTGATTTTCATAGGTCACCTCCGCTTTTCCTTTTCATTTTATCATAATTTTAGACAGCGTTCAATTAAAAACTATGTCAATTAAGGGATATTTGCGTTATTTAAGGGATAGATGTTGAAAGATATAAAAAATCTTGTAAAATGAACACAGCAATAATAATATAGCGGAGGTAAAAAGCTATGACAATCAGAAAAAGAATTTTATCAATGTTTACGTCATTTACAATACTAATGTCGTTTGTCGGCGCGATACCGATTACGGCAAGTGCGGCGGAACCGCACACGCACAAGGTCTGCTCCAACGCAGATTGCTCGGACAATCACGAGGACATCACATGGACGGCGTGGGACAGCGCCGCCTCGCTCCCCACAGCGGAGGGTAATTATTATTTGACAAAAGACATAACATTAAGCAGATATTGGACACCTGCCGACAGTATAAGCCTTTGTCTGAACGGACATACTATTACGCTAACCAATAGCTCCGACTGCGTAATTTCAATGAAAACAGGTTCTACTTTCAATCTCTGCGACTGTATTGGCAGCGGTACAATCACAGGAGGCAAGTCCGGAGGAGTACGAGGAGGCACTGAAAAAAGCACTTTCAATATGTATGGCGGTAAAATCAGCGGCAATTCCGGCAACAGCTGGCAGGACAGTAGCGGCGTATATTTGTCAAACGGCACATTTAATATGTACGGCGGCGAGATTAGTGGTAATACTGACTACTTATCCGGCGGCGGTGTGGGAATCTACAAAGGTGCATTTAATATGTACGGCGGTAAAATCAGCGGTAATAGTGCCAACTTCGGCGGCGGTGTATGGGTCATCGGCACATTTAAGATGCTTGGCGGTGAAATCAGCGGTAATACGGCACCTTTCATCAATGGAAATGAAAAAGGAGGTGTTATGCTTGGGTCGTCAGATTCTGTCATCGAGATAGGAGGTAAGGTTATTATAGATAATAATACTGCAAACGATATTGCAAGTAATTTTTATCTTGGCGATGAAGAAAGTATAATTATTTCCAAGCCGCTGACAGATGGCGCAAACATAGGCATTACAACAGAGAGCGCGCCGACTGAATACAAAAAAATAAACATAACAGGCGAAAATGACGCGGATTACAGCACATTTTTCCACAGTGACAATGATGATTATAAAATTATAAACGGTGAAAATAATGTCGTTCAGCTTGAGCTGCCTGAAAAGTACAGAATTTCACAGCAGCCGACAGCCGAAAACGGATATACTGTCATTGCTGAAGAAAAAATAAATGAAATGTGGCAGACGGCGTCTCCCTCATATCAGTGGTACGAAGCCGATATTAAGGTTTATAATGTAGCATCTGAAGACAGCGAAAATGAAATCGGCGCAGAGGCTATTGGAGGAACATATAACGGAAGCGGCGTATGGCAAGATGAAAATGGAGCGATTGGGGTGGCATTTTCTTCATTAAACGCAGGCGATACGATTACAGTAACCCCTTCGGCGGGCTTTGACGGTCAAATTATGGCAGTGAAGTTAGATACATATGACATTGAAGAATGTATAGAGAATAATGGTGTATATTCCTTTGCGCCGGCGGAAGATGGAATGTATGGTATAGCAATACAAAACATGTCAGACTCCACAAGTTTTACTGCGGAAATTACACTTACCAGAACAGATAAAATACGCATAGACGGTCAGACTGCCGCAGCGCTTACAGCAGGTGAAAACGGAAAAACGTATGTCTGCGACGTTACGTTTAATCCGTCGGGCGATAATGAAACTCTCTCGACCACACCTGTGGAGTATGTACAGCATACGCATAAGGTCTGCTGCGGAACAGAATGTGCAGACGGACACACGGACATCACTTGGACAGCTTGGACGAGCGATAATTCGCTCCCGACAGAAGCAGGCAATTATTATCTGACAAAGAACGTAACTATTGACTGCGAATGGGTACCAACAGGCACAACAAATCTTTGTCTGAACGGTTATATATTAGAAAGCACAGAGGCGAACGAGTATGGCCGAGTAATCGATATTCTCTCAAACAGTGAGCTGAGTTTGTGCGATTGTTCTTCTGCGCAAACGGGTAAAATCACAGGCGGTACACCTATCGGTGTTGGTTTCAGCAGATTAGTTGTCGGCGAAAAGACCGCTCCCGTGTTCAATATGTATGGCGGAACAATCAGCGGAATAAATTATCCCGATCCGGAAAATCCCTCCGGCGCGGCGGTTGATGTTTCCGCAGACAACGGCGAATTTCATATGTACGGTGGTAAAATTACCGATAACGGGGCGCTCGGTATTCAGATGTACGCGAAAGGAAATGTTTTCCTTTCGGGAACGGTGGATATTTCAAACAACGGTTCTTCATACGCACAAATGATGAGCGCAATAAGCGACCAGCTTGCAGCGGCAGGTATCAATTTAGGAAATATCGGTACCAATATTGATATTTCCATACAAAAGGGAAATGCTGTTCAGCTTGAAGCGCCTGTTACTATGGCAAATAAGAGCAGTATATTTATGCCGTCAGAGGATAAGACTTTCAGCGGCACATTTACGCAGGGCTGGAACGAAAAAATGAGCGGTAAAAATCCCAAGGATTACTTTACAAGCGCGGCAGACGCTTTTGAAGTAAAATTAGATGATAGCGGCGAAGCTGCGCTTGCAGCTCTGCACACGCACCCAATCTGCGGTACGGGAGCTTGTACCGACCCCAACCACGCAAGCCACGAGGACATTACATGGACGGCGTGGGAAAGCGATAATTCGCTCCCGACAGAAGCGGGCAATTATTATCTGACGACAGATGTAGTGTCCACAAGCCAATTTAGACCTGACGGCATAAGGCTTTGTCTTAACAATCATACGATAAATTATAACGCGGGCGACATCCAAACAACATATATTCAAACCGGCTGTACCTTTGATTTATGCGACTGCGGCGAAAACGGTAAGCTTCTCTCGCCCGAAGAAGTGAAAGACCGAAACACTGTATCCAATCACGGAACATTTAACATGTACGGCGGTACTCTTTCGGGCAAAACCTCATCAGGCGCACAGGGACTCGGCGTAAGCAATGCCGGCACATTTAATATGTACGGAGGTAAAATTACAGACAATCATACCGAGTACGGCACCGGCGGCGGTGTAAACAATTATGAAGACAGTTCTGTATTCAATATGTATGGCGGCGAGATAAGCGGCAATACCGCAAACGCCGGAGGCGGTGTCGGCATATTCAAAGGCTCGTTTTATATGTACGGCGGTAAAATAACGGGTAATGAAGCAACGCTTTACGGCGGCGGTATTGACATATCTGACACTGCTGCAAATGTCGTAATAAAGGGAGATGTCAGCAAAAACAAGTCTGAAGGCTATGGCGGCGGAATTTGCACAAATGCCGCGGCAAAGATAATTGACGCGAAAATCACAGGAAACACCGCGCCGTACAGCGGCGGCGTATGTGAATTTTTCACTAAGTATCCGATTATTACTATCGGCGGCAATACGGTTATATCGGGAAATACAAAAACAGACGGTGAAACGCCAGATAATTTAATGGTTTTTGACGCCAGTAAAATAGCGGTTGATAATGTTACTCCGCTTACAGAAGGCGCTCAAATAGGGGTTTCATATTATTGGACTGATTACATAACGGAAACAGCTCCGTTTGACATCACAGGCACAAATAACGCGGATTATAGTAAGTATTTCAAGAGCGATGATGAGGCTTATTTTATAAAAAATACAGACGGCAACATAGTTCAACTTGCTAAAAGGCATACCCATACGCTTGTGCATAAGAACACAGCCGCAGCGACCTGTACCGCGGCGGGCAACGAGGAATATTGGAAATGCGAGGGCGAGAACGGCTGCGGTAAAATGTTTTCGGACGCGGACGGCGAAACGGAAATTCCGGCAGCACCGATTATCGCCGCGACAGGTCATACGGAGGACAACGGCGAATCTACCATACAGCCGACTTGTATGTCGGCAGGAATGAAGACATATAAATGCACAAAATGTAAAGAGGTTATCAGAACAGAAAGCGTTGCCGCGTTGGGGCATAAATACGGCAAATGGGAACTCACCTTGACCGACACGTCAACGGAGGTTATAAGAACCTGCGAAAATGACGGCTCTCATCAGGAAAAGAAAAACGCGGAAATTCAGCTTGTCATACCGATGCCGTACACATACAGCGGCACGGCGTGCGAGCCGAAAGCGTCGGTAAAGGTCTTTGAGGGCGAGAATGAAACCGCGCTTACAGAAAATACGGACTACTCTCTTTCGTATGAGAATAATGTAAACGCGGGTACGGCAACGGTTAAAATAACAGGTATGGGCAATTACAGCGGCACAGCCGAAAGAACATTTAATATTGCCGCAAAAACCATAAACGCCGCAGCCGCGACTGCTCAAAACCGCGTGTATGACGGAACGAAAACCGTTACCGTAACAGGTGTTACGCTTGACGGCGTTTGCGGTGACGACACTGTCGCGGTTAATACAAATAATCTCACAGGAACGGTTGCAAGCGCGAATGCGGGCGATTACACGCAGGTTACGCTTAGCGGTCTGACGCTTGTAAATAATAACAATAACAATTATGTATTGCATCAGCAAAACATAACCGTGCCGACAAGCGTTAATGTTAAGATAGAAAAAGCCGACGTTCCGTCCGTTACGGCAGGCAGCCTTAATATCGCAAATCATCTGAAAAAGGAATATACCTATCTTTTGTCAAGATTATGTCCGCAGATAAACGAGGACGGCGCGGAAGTGCAAAAGGATTGGGGCTCGCGCTCGTATGAAATCGTAAGCGTCAGCTTTACGCAGGACGGATATTATGAAGATAATACCGCGCGTATCGGCACAGCCGAAAGCGGCGGCACGGTAAACAACACGCTTTATCTGCCGATTAAATTTAACGATACGGACACCACAGGCAAGGTTGCGACGGTTACTATAAAGGTAAGCTCCGACAACTACAACGATTTTACAAATACGTTTGAAGTTCACGCGTCTAATAAAAAGGCTGTTACTTTCGGAGGTATAACCGCGCAGGACGGCGTATATAACGGCAGTCCGTGGAGCGGTTATACGGGAGATTTGACAATAACCGACAGTGATAACAACGCCGTATCGCTTACGCCCGAAATCCGCTATATAGGCAGATTGGAAACAGCGTACAGCGAAAAGGCGGAGCCGCCGACAAACGCGGGTACGTATTCGGTTATTTTCCGCGTGGCTGATACAGATGAAAATTACATCGGAAAACGCACGGTGAATTTTGAGGTTACAAAAGCGGACGGTACGGCAAGCGTGACTATGGCGAACTTTGAATTTGGCGGCACGCCGAGCGTGCCTGTGCCCATGTCAGCAACAAACGGAACAGATAACGTTACATATATGTATAAGCCGCAGGGCGCTGAGGACAGCGCGTACACAAGCGTGAAGCCGACAGTGGCAGGCAGCTATACTGTAAAAGCGGTTTTTGCCGAAACACAGAACTACAAGCAAGCGGAAGCGACTGCGGACTTTACGATAAGCCACGATTATTCAGATACGTGGAAACACGATGCGACAAATCATTGGCGCGAATGTTCGTGCGGAAGCAGGACAGACGAGGCGGAGCATATCTGGAACGCGGGCGAGGTTACGCAGGAGGCGACCTGTACGCTCGAGGGCAGAACGCGATATGCCTGCACGGTCTGCGGACGCGAAAAGGTTGAAACGACCGCCGCTCTTGGACATAAATGGGGCGCGTGGAGGATTACCGCTGAGCCGACGCTCACAATAACAGGCATGGCGGAGCGCGTTTGCGAAAACAATAACGAGCATAAAGACATCGTTACCCTGCCTGTTCTGACTGACACGAGTGTATGGACAGCTGGTACAAAGGTTGAGCCAACAGAAACAACAGACGGCTCACAGGAATACACGTCGGAATATGGTACGGTAACAGTTACAATTCCCGCGACGGGCGGTAACCGCACCGAGAGCAGCGAGATTGTTATAAAAGACGGCACACCGAATGTTACAGTGGACGGTCTTGACGAGCTTGCAAAAGAAATTGAGCCGTTAGCAAAGAATGTTAAAATCACAATGACCGTTGAAAGCAAGGCAGAGAACAGCACAAATGCCGAGCATAGCGCTATCAAGACAATAAGCGCAAACGGAAAGCTCGATTACCTTGATATATCGCTCACAAAAACGGTTGACAGCGTGGAAAGCAGTATAACCGAAACAGCGAGAACGCTTAAAATCGTTATTCCGTTTGATATGACAGGTAAGAAAAATGTTAAGGTGTACCGTTATCACGCAGGCAGCGCGGAGCTTTTGAGTGAAAGCGCGTCAAATGACGAATATTATGCTGTAGACGACGGAGTTATAACGGTTTACGCTAAAAAATTCTCAACCTACGCAATCGGGTATGATACAGAGCCGACAGTCAAACCAAGTTATAGCGGCGGAGGAAGCAGTATTACAAGCTATAAAGTAACCTTTAAGGCAGGCGAAAACGGTAAAATCACAAAAGGTAATTCAAGTGTTAGTATCAGCCGTAATGCAAAGATAATAGATACTCAAATTCCTGAAATAACAGCCAATGATGGATATAAATTTATCGGCTGGGGGATTGACGGAAAGACAACTGTTGACCCGACAGCAGCGGCTGTTACGAAGGCAATAACCTTTACCGCTTTATATGAAGCCGAAACAACAGAGCCAACTACTGAGCCTACACAAGAACCCACGTCCGAAGCAAAACAACATAAAGCGTATATTGTGGGCTATGAGGGTAAATTTATTCCCGACGGCAACATCACAAGAGCAGAAACAGCGGCAATACTCGCGCGTCTTACAGACGGCTTTAATGAAAACGAAAGCTATATATCGGCATTCCCCGATGTTGTAAGCGGAGCGTGGTATGCAAATTATATCGGTTTTGAAGAAAAGCAAAATGTGATAAACGGCTATGAGGACGGAACATTTAAGCCGGAGGAAAGTATCACAAGAGCCGAATTTGCAAGTATGATTACACATTTTTCAAAATTGAACACATCAAACGCCGATATACCGTTTGCAGATACAGGTGGTCATTGGGCGGCAGAGCAAATTGCGGCGGGCGCCGGTGCGGGATATATTAAGGGATATGAGGACAATACCTTCCGTCCCGAACATTACATCACCCGTGCGGAAGCCGTTGCGATAATCAACCGTATGCTTGACAGAAACGATATTACGGAGTTTGAAAATCCGTTTACTGATGTATCAAATAGCCATTGGGCGTATGCCGATATAATAGAAGCAGCAGTTACGCATGATGTAAAAGAATAATCGTAGAGAAATAAAGATACGGCTTGGTCTTGCTTTTACATTTTAAGGTGATAGACCTACCATAATAAAATAATAAAATCCGATTAAGCCTTTGCGCTTGGTCGGATTTTTTTGCATTACTCAAAAAAATTCTCAGAGAAACGCAAAAATCTTTGGCAGTGCAAATTTTTTTGTCGTAGTGTTGCTGGAAAGGGAAAAAGCATCACCCGCTTTCGCGGACGCGGAAGCGGGGGAAACCATTGAACAACCCC
>CATIYX010000079.1 GCA_949739095.1 uncultured Clostridia bacterium
AGCACGTCCGGCATGTGGCATGCCGCCGAGGTATCCAAAATGGCAAGCTGCATACCGTTTTCCAGTGTATCCAGCACATTTGACACTAAAAATCCTGTGTTTAGCGCCACCGCTTCGCCCGGCTCTAAATAGACCTGCACACCATATTTCTCCTGTATCAACGCAATACTTTTCAGCAGCGTATCAATATCGTAATCAGAGCGAGTGATATGATGTCCGCCGCCGAAATTGACCCATTTCATTTGCCGCAGATAGGAACCGAATTTTTCGTCCACCACCTGCACCGTACGCCAAAGCGTGTCCGAATTCTGTTCGCACATGGTATGAAAATGCAGTCCGTCAATCCCCTCCAGCAAGGAGTCGTCAAACTGAGACAGCGTCGTGCCCAGTCTGGAGCCTGTGAAACAAGGATTATAAATATCCGTTTCAATTTCTGAATATTCCGGATTGATGCGGATACCGCATGTGATGGCGCGTCCGCTCGCCTGAACGCGCGACCGGAACTGTTGCCACTGCCGGAATGAATTGAACACAATATGGTCGCAGATTGCAGCAATCTCATCAAACTCCTCCGGTCGGTATGCCGGCGCATAAATGTGCGTTTCGCCTTGCATTTCTTCTTTTCCCAATTTTGCTTCATAAAGCCCACTGGCGGTAGTGCCGTCTAAATACTGTCCAATCAACGGATAGAGCCGAAACATGGAAAAACTTTTTTGTGCCAACAGAATTTTGCAGCCGCTTTTTCTTTTCACACGGCGCAAAATTTCCAAATTGCGTTTTAACAGCGTTTCCTCCACTACATAGCATGGCGTGGGCAGTCCGTCATAGTTTCTTTCCATGCCGCGCCCCCTAGTCTACCAGTTCCGGCGAGAAATTTTCCTGCCAAGGCAGACCAAATTTGTTCAATGCCTCCATAAAGGGGTCGGGATCAAATTCCTCCACATTATAGACGCCCGGTTTTTTCCACTTCCCAGTCATCACCATTGCTGCGCCAATCATTGCTGGTACACCAGTTGTATAGGACACTGCCTGAGAGCCTACTTCCGCATAGCATTCTTCATGGTCACAAACATTATAGACATAATATGACTTTTCTTTGCCGTCCTTCACACCGGTGAAAATGCAACCAATGTTGGTTTTTCCTTTTGTGCGCGGTCCCAGCGACGCCGGGTCTGGTAAAACCGCTTTTAAAAATTGCAGTGGTACAATTTGTTTTCCTTCAAAATCAATAGGTTCAATGGAGGTCATACCCACGTTTTCCAGCACGCGCAAATGCGTCAAATATTTTTCTGAAAACGTCATCCAAAATCGAATCCGTTTAATGCCTTTGATGTTCAACGCCAAGGATTCCATTTCCTCATGGTGCAGCAGGTACATATCTTTTTCCCCGATTTCTGGGAAGTTATAGACCCTTTTGATACTCATAGGCTCCGTTTCAATAAATTTTCCGTTTTCAAAATAGCTGCCGTTTGCTGTCACCTCGCGAATGTTGATTTCCGGATTGAAATTCGTTGCAAACGGATAACCATGGTCCCCCGCATTGGCATCTAGAATATCAATCGTGTGGATTTCATCAAAATGATGTTTTTGCGCATAAGCGCTGAACACACTTGTCACGCCCGGGTCAAACCCACTGCCGAGTAGCGCAGTGATACCCGCTTTTTCAAATTTTTCACGGTATGCCCACTGCCATTTATATTCAAACTTCGCCGTATCCAGCGGTTCATAGTTCGCCGTATCCACATAGTCCACGCCCGTTTCCAAACAAGCGTCCATAATTGTCAAATCCTGATAGGGCAACGCTACATGAATCACAATATCCGGTTTTTCCTTTTTGATAAGCGCTACCACTTCTTCCGTATGGTCTGCGTCCACCTGTGCCGCACTCACTTTTGTTTTGCCGCCTTGCAGCTTGTCCCGCAATGCTTCGCATTTGGACAGCGTCCGGCTTGCAATACATATTTCCTCAAAGACCTCCGGATTTTGACAACATTTATGCGCTACCACGCTGGCAACACCGCCCGCTCCAATGATTAATGCCTTCCCCATATCTGATTCCTCCTTCTATTTATGCAAAGATAATAACATTTCCCGTAATATTTTGCAGGCGACCGCTGTTGACGCGCCCGACTGGTCATAGATTGGCGACAGTTCATTCATATCCGCTGCAACAATCGTGCAGTGTTTCCCAACCGTTTCAATGGCATGGCGCAACTCTTCAAAACTAACGCCGCCCGCTTCCGGCGTTCCCGTTCCCGGAAATACGGATGGGTCTAGCACGTCCAGGTCTACCGTTAAGTATATCGGTTTTCCCCTGAGTTTTTGAACGGTTTCTTCCAAAGTTTCAAACGTAAATTTGCAGGTGGATACATGCTCCGCCCCCCACACAAATTCACTTTTGTCACCGCTGCGAATGCCAAACTGAAAAATCCTACCGTTTCCGACAAGTTCCCAGCACCGGTGCATAACTGTTGCATGGGACAGCATAACGCCCAAATACTCATCACGCAAATCCGCATGTGCGTCAAAATGTAAAATATGCAAATCCGAATATGCTGCACTGGCAGCGCGTACTGCGCCAAGCGTCACCAAATGTTCGCCGCCAATCATGAGCGGCAGTTTTCCGTCCTGCAACACCTTTTTTGTATATGCTTCAATATCCTCCAATGCCTGCTGAGGACTGCCAAACGGCAATTCTAAGTCTCCGCCGTCGTATACCTGAATCTCCGTCAAATCACGTTCCAGATACGGACTATAGGTTTCCAATCCGAAACTTTCATTCCGTACTGCGCTGCTGGCAAACCGCGTACCTGGACGATAGGACGTCGTACTGTCAAACGGTGCACCAAACAGCACAATATTACTGTCTTCATAGGCGTGGTCGCAAGCAATAAATGTGTGTATATTTTTCTCCATCAATCGTCCAGCAACTCCTTTACATAATTCGGAATGGCAAAACAGCCTTTGTGCAGCTCCGTGTTATAATATTTTGTTTGTAATCCCAACGCATTCCACTCCGCCGCACGCAAATTCTTCACCGGATGGTATTTTTTTGAGGCAAATCCAAACAACCAATGACCGGACGGATAGGTTGGTATATGCAATTGATACACCATACTAATCGGGAACGCCGCGCGGATACGTTGGTGCGCCCGCCGCATTGCTTTGGCATCCTCTGTATAATAAGGACTTTCATGTTGGTTAATCAGGATACCATCTTCCCTCAGCGCTTTATAGCAATTGCCATAGAATTCTTTGGTGAACAGCCCCTCGCCCGGTCCAAATGGGTCTGTGGAATCCACAATAATCAAATCATAGGCATCCTGCTGCGTTCTGACAAACTTCAGCCCGTCTTCAAAATACATATCTAAGCGCGGGTCGTCCAGACTACACGCTGTCTGCGGCAAATATTCCTGGCAGACCTCCACCACTTCTCGGTCAATTTCTACCATATCAATATGTTCAATGGATGGATAACGCGTCAGTTCGCGAATAGTACCGCCATCTCCCGCGCCAATCACCAGCACATTCCGTGCCTGTGGGTGCACTGCCATAGGTACATGTGTTATCATTTCATGATAGATAAACTCGTCCTTTTGCGTCACCATCAAATAGCCATCCAACGTCAATATTCTACCAAATTCTTTCGATTCCAACACATCAATTCTCTGGTAACGGCTTTTTTTTGAAACCAACTGCCGGTCTATTTTCATGGAAAATCTCACGTCTTTTGTATGGTTTTCCGTATACCACAATTCCACTTAAAGTCCCTCCACAACATGAATCTGTTCAATTTCCAAATCCTGTGTCCCTGTCAAGAAACAGCCTTTTTCTTTTGCATAAGCAATATATCGCAAAATTTCACCGGTTATGCGCTCACCCGGCGCCAAAATCGGAATACCCGGCGGGTAGCACATCACAAACTCGCCACCCACTTTGCCTTCGCTCTGCCCAATTGGCAAAGATTCCTTCTTCGCATAAAATGCCTGCTGCGGCGGACACACAATTTCCGGATTGATATACTCATGGTCAAACAATCCCGCAGGGTCTTTGGCATGAAGCCGTTTGATTTCATAAAGTGCCGCAATGAACCGTTCAATTTCCAGTGCGCGGTCTCCCGCCGACACAATCGCTAAAATATTGCCGATGTCGCCAAATTCAATTTGAATATCATATTCATCCCGCAAAAGGTCATATACCTCAATTCCCGCCAGTCCGATTTCGCGTGTATGAACAGACAATTTTGTTGGGTCAAATGCAAACACAGCGTCCCCATCAATGAGTTCTTCTCCAAACGCCTGATAACCGCCCAAACGATTAATTTCCTCCCGCGCATAGGATACAAATTCCACTGTTTTTTCAAACATCTCTCTGCCATGCAAACTGAGGTTGCGGCGTGCCAAATCCAGCGATGACAGCAATAAATAGGAGCCGCTAGTGGTCTGCGTCAGATTTACCACCTGCCGCACGTAATCTGCATTCACATGCTCCCCGCAAAGCAAAATAGAACTTTGTGTCAAGGAGCCGCCCGTTTTATGCATACTGATTGCCGCCATATCCGCCCCTGCCTGCATAGCGGAAACCGGCATATTTTCTCCAAAGTAGAAATGTGTACCATGCGCTTCGTCCACCAGTACCAACATATTATATTGATGTGCCAGCCGTATAATTTCTTTCAAATTGGAACACACGCCATAGTAGGTCGGGTTATTCACCAAAATCGCTTTAGCATCCGGATTTGCCTGCATTGCCGCTTCCACATCGCATACGCACATTCCCAGCGGAATACCAAGCTCTTTATGCGTTCCCGGATTGACATAGACAGGAATAGCCCCGCACACCACCAGGGCATTAATCGCACTCCGGTGCACATTGCGGGGCATAATTATTTTTTCGCCTGCTTTACAGCAGGACATAATCATCGCCTGTACTGCGCTAGTCGTACCATTTACCATGAAAAGCGCATCCACCGCGCCAAATGCCGCCGCCGCCAAATGCTGGGCATCGCGAATCACAGAGACAGGATGGCACAGATTATCAAGCGGTTTCATGGAATTCACATCCGCCGCCAAGCAACTACGTCCCAAAAACTCCCGCAGCTCTTTGTTGCCGCGCCCGCCTTTGTGCCCGGGCACGTCCAAATGAACCATCCGACTCTGCCGGTGTTCCTCCAGTGCTTCATAGAGCGGCGCATCTTTTTGTGACAACATTCTCATTCCGCACACCTCCGCCCTAATAGATGTTTGCACCGCTGAAAATTTCAATCATTTCCTTGCGCAGCCGGTCTGTGATTTCCAAACGGCGCTTGGGCAGCAATTCATAAACATCCGTATTAAACAAATAGTTTTGTAACTCAATTTCTTTAATCAACATTTTTGTGTGGAATATATTTGACTGGTAAACGTTCACGTCAATAGCATCATATTTTTGCAGTGTTTCCCTGTCAATATAATTTTGAATTGAGGTGATGTCGTGATCAATGAAACACTTTTTCCCCTTCATGTCCCGCGTGAATCCTCGTACTCGGTAATCAATTGTCATAATATCCGAATCAAAGTTTCCAATCAGATAATTGAGAGCGTTCAAAGGCGATATTTCCCCACAAGTGGATACGTCAATATCTACCCGAAACGTAGAAATCGCGTTGTCAGGATGGCACTCCGGATAGGTATGTACCGTCACATGGCTTTTGTCTAAATGTGCATGGATGGTATCACGCATTGCCGCGGTATAACGTCCCTGATTGCAAGACTGGTCAATCTCCTGCGCATGTAAATCCGTCTCCGCAATCATCAGATTCACAGAAGCGCCCTGTGGCTCGTAGTCCTGCTTGGAGATATTTAAAATGTGCGCGCCAATCATATCCGTGACATCGCACAGAATTTTCGTCAGACGTTCTGAATTATATTGTTCGTCAATATAAGCAATATAGTCCTTCTGTTCCCGCTCACTTTTCGCATAGCAAACATCATAAATGCTGAAGCTAAGTGTTTTTGTG
>CATIYX010000080.1 GCA_949739095.1 uncultured Clostridia bacterium
GGTTCGATCCCCCTTATCTCCACCAAATAAAAAGAACGTGCCATTTTCATGGTGCGTTCTTTTTGTTTATCAAGTAAGGGGGATCGAACCCTGTGAGGGCATGACGCGGTATATTTGACAAAATGGTCCGATGGTGCTATAATAAAAAACAAAAGATAAGCAAATAAAATGCCCTATGTGGCGTTCGCCAATTTTTTGCTTTAACCAAAGGAGTCAGGCAAATGGAAAATAGAAAAGGAAATTTAATGGAAGTCAGGGACGATATTAAGGTTCTTGACGCAACTATCAGAGACGGTGGACTTTGTAACAATTTCGAGTTTACAGACGAATTTGTAACAGAGCTTTATAAAACAAACATCAAAAGCGGCGTAGACTATATGGAATTTGGCTATAAAGCGAGCAAAAACCTGTTCAACGTAGAAGATTTCGGAAAATGGAAATTTTGTGATGAAGAAGACATCCGCGCGATTGTGGGCGACAACATTTCCGATATGAAAATTGCTGTTATGGCGGATGTAGGCAGATGCGATTTTAAAACAGATTTTCTGCCCAGAAGTGAAAGCGTCATTGATATGATACGCGTTGCCTGCTATATTCATCAAATGCCCGCTGCCATTGAAATGATTGAATATTTTCATCATCTTGGTTATGAAACCTCTTGTAACATCATGGCAATTTCACAATCGAATCTGGACCAGGTGGAGCAGGCTCTGGAAATGCTATGTAATTCCAGTGTTGACGTTATTTATCTGGTGGACAGCTATGGGTCGTTATACCCCGAAAATGCCTCAACGCTTGCAAAAACCTATCTTGCTGCAGCAGAAAAAACAGGAAAAAAAGTTGGATTTCACGCGCATAACAATCAAAATCTGGCGTTTGCAAACACAATCGAAACGCTGTCCTACGGCGTTTCCTATCTGGACGCAACGGCGCAGGGCATGGGACGCGGCGCCGGAAACTGTGCGATGGAATTGCTGCTCGGCTTCCTGAAAAATCCGAAATATAATCTCTACAGTCTTTTGACATTTATTGAAAAATATATGCTGCCGCTCAAAGAACAAGGCGTTGTTTGGGGCTATGATTTGCAATATATGTTCACCGGTCAGTTAAACCGACATCCCCGCGAAGCAATGTCCTTTACAGCGGACGGACGCAGCGACTACTGCGAATTTTATAAATCCTTGCTGGACAACTTTTAAACTTGATACCAAAACCCCACTATGCAAAAAGCGCATAGTGGGGTTTTTTTATAGTAGCCATTTCAGCGCAAGCGCGCACTTTTGTGATGTTCCTATCTTTTCTGTCGCTACCTATGTCCAATTGATATACTCCGCACATCTGTACGTCCGACTGCATATACTGAAAGCGGGATGATGCCTTTTGTCCGGTGGACGGGCATATAGAAGGTTCATCTGAAGGAGGAAAACAAATGGCAAGCAAAGGAATTGATGTCTCCCACTACAATGGCAGCATTGACTGGAACCAGGTGGCAAACAGTGGTGTTTCCTTTGCCATGATTCATGCAGGGTTTGGCGAAAGTCTGGAAAATCTAGACCCCACCTTTCGGCAGAATGTAGAAGGCGCACTTGCAGCAGGCGTTCATGTGGGGTTATATTGGTTCAGCTATGCCTATACCGTGGAAATGGCACGGGTTGAAGCGCAATGCCTGATGGAAGCCGCTGCACCATACAAAGGGCGCATTGACTATCCGCTCAGCTTTGACTGGGAATATGCCAGTGACACCTATGCACAGCAACAAGGTGTGAATCCGTCAAACGAACTGATTACCGATATGGCAATTGCATTCATGACGGAACTGGAACAGGGTGGCTGGTATGCAATGAACTATTCCAATCTGGATTATTACTACAACAAGTTTCAAATGGACCGTTTGACAAATTTCGACTTATGGTTGGCAGATTATAACGGTCCTGCTGACATCTCTTGCGGCATACAACAGACGGGTGATAGCGCGCAAATCGCCGGAATTGCAAGTTCCGGCACTGATTCTGATGTTGCATATAAAGATTATCCCACAATCATCAAAAACGCAGGACTGAATGGTTATCCAAAACCTGAACCTGCCGATGGAGGGGAGGACTCCGGCATGATTTATAATACCATTGATGAAGTGCCTGAATGGGCGCGTCCAACTGTTCAAAAACTGGTGGATAAAGGCTGGCTCAAAGGGGACGGCGATGGACAGCTTGGTTTGAATGACACCATGCTACGCTTGCTGGTTATTAACGACCGCGCGGGACTATACGCATAAACGCCTTTTCACGAGAGGGACTCCCCTCTTGACTGCACATCTACCCAACTTTTTATATTTCTCTTGACAAATACACTCTTTTAGGGTATTAATAACGGCAGATACAAAAGAACCGTTTGAAGACGGTTTACCTAGATTAACAGTTTAAAATAACCGCTAACCTTTGGGCAGGAGGGCGGTTATTTTTTTATGATTACAATGATTATTATACTCTACCTGCTCCCGCTCTCAAAAGGGGGACCGGTTCCGGCTACCTTTGTCCTTTCTGTTCCTCTTGTTATTTCACATGACATGTTTTAAATCAATGCAGCTCTATTTTTTATTTGCTTACATGTAATTGTTCCATTAGTGCGTTTTGCAAGACTTGCGAAAAGTTAATATTTTCTTTTAGCGCCATCTCATTCAGCCATTCCGGAATGGTAAGTGTTTTTTTAATTGCTTTATTTTCATAGAACTTTCTATATTCTAAAGTATCGCAAGCAATCATAACAACAAAGGCATTATCATCTGTTTTAATATTTCGCGGGTCTGTCGGTTCCGGAATCTTTTCTCCATTCTGTTCCATATCATATAATGTCAAACATAATACATCATTTGCCATTTTCACGCCGTCTTTTATATCATCTCCCTGTGTAAAACACGCTTCAAAATCCGGAAAATGAATTGAAATCCCATTTTCTTCTTGCGTAAACACTGCCGGAAACACATAATTATACATTCATAAAACCTCCATTCTATATTTATAGTATTGCAACAGTATATTATACTTATTCAATTCCTGCCTGTTTCATAATCGCCCGATACGTTCCATTCACAACATCTTTGTTGTTATGCCTGCCTACAGGAAATGTTTTTCCTGTTTTGGGGCTATACCATATTTCGTGATTCGCGCCTTCATGATGAACTGTGCAGCCATTTTGTTTCAGAATTTTCTTCAGTTCGCTGTATTTCATATATGTCACTACCCCCTATCCTTAGTATAACACGTATAAATACGTATGTCAATAATTCTTTCATTTTTATACAAAAATAGGTTTAGAAAAGGCACGCTATTCGCGTGCCTCTTTATTTTGTTTGTTTTTCGAGCAAAAGTTCTATATACCAGATATTTCAAAGAAGGGATTTGTTCCAGCCTACGGCTATCCTCTCATTTTTTCGAGAAACAGAATTATTACAAAAACATTACTTTTAAATAGAAAATGTTGAACCTATGGTCGGAATGTGCTATACTAAATAGCAAGCAGATACAAAAGGTATCAGAAGGCGGTTTACCATCCCCAAAAGAAAGGGGGTGGATTTATGGAATACATACTTTGTTTCACACTACTGGTAATGATAATAATTGTAGCCATAAAAAAATAACCGCCCTCCTGCCCAAAGGTTAGCGGTTATTTTCTTCTAAAACTTTTGTGGTAAACCGTCTTTCAAACGGTTCTTTTATATCTGCTATTATTATACCCTAAAAGCATAACATTTGTCAAGAGAAATATATAAAGTCAAACAGGCATGCTTATTCGCGTGCCTCTTTGTTTTGTTCTTTTTGTTCTTTTCGCTGTTTTTGTTCTTTTCGCTGTTTTTCGAGTAAAAGTTCTATATACTCTGTTACCTGTTCTTGATTTTTTTTCGAGAGTTGGCTATATTCTTCATTAATCTCTGATAATTTCTGATAATTTTCTATGTTAGATATACCAAATAAATAATCAATTGATACATCAAAATATTGCGCCAACAAAATAATCGCTTCTGCCTTATTTGGATATGATATACCCTGTTCATAAAAACCAATCATTCGTGCAGATATATTAAGTAATTGTCCTATCTCTTTTTGAGAAACTTCTTGTTCTTCTCTTAATTGTCTTAATCTTTGTCCAAATGTTATTCTCATGTTGAACTCACCCATCCAAAAAGTTTACTTTTCTATATCATATCACAAATATTTTCAAAAAGTTCATTTTTGAAATAATATTACTTTTTTATTTTATTTGGAAGTTTTATTTCTCTTATTATCTTCAATTAAAAAACGAATATATCGTTGTAAAGCCAGCCTTTGATCATTAGGTAATTGTTCATATAAAGAACACATATCTTTAAATTCACTACGAACCCTAACATCAGATTGTCCTAATAAATAATCTATCGTTACCCCAAATAGTTGCGCTAGAATTATATATATTTTTATATCCCCCGGATAGTTTGTCCCGCGTTCATACTTTCCAACCATTTCTTGTGTTACACCTATTATTTCCCCAACCTGTTTCTGCGTATATTTAATTTCTCCACGAAGCAACTTTAATCTTTCTCCAAACGTCATTTTCATCACCCAAAGTATATTATAAAACAAAATTTCCAAAAATGTTCAAAAATGAAGTAAATTTACTATTTTCCATTGACACAGAAGTATTACTTCTGTTATAATACGTTATAGAAATATAATTCTATCAAAAAGGGGGATTTTATTTGGAAGTACCAAAAGAGTTATTGAATCAATATTTGGTGAAATATCTGAATGATAACATCGCACACTTCACAGACAAGCTGGATCTGGATATCTCTTCTATTGTGCAGTCGTGCGCTGTGCAAGCACTGGAGGAAATTCGCGCCGCGATTCGCCGCAACGACGATTTCTATGACAACGCGGGCGATTTCAATACGATTGAAGAAATCCTGCAAATCTTTGACAAATACGGACTTCATTCGGGTGCCTGCCATGACTTCGGATAAACACAGCGGCGCACTGCCGCTCCCTGAAATGGACGCCAAAAAACTGTTGAAAAAATATGAAACTTTGGAAAAACAATTTATTTGGGACGTTCGGTATGACCTCGAACAATCAGACGAAACCTATCGGAAACTTTGGGACCGCTTTGACCAAGCATACTACGCGCTAATGCGCTGCAATTCAAAATGTGCTACAACGGCTGAAAAACAGCTTGCGCGGAAATTCCCTACTATTTTAAAACAATTGTTGGATTATCAGGCTGCCTATCTGTTCCGCGGCGGTTTTAGGACATTCTTTCACCTCTATGAAAAATTGACGCTGGAACATCTCGCAGCGCAGCTTGACGAATACGACCGTCACGTCCATCCGTGGCGGTGGTGGCGATAGCGTAACATTCTTGTCTCCTAATAATAAACGCAAAGGAGCCTGCATTGACACCCAATCGCAGGCTCCTTTGCATTTCAAAATTGTGAATCAAAAACAAAAAGGCTTTCCCGCGGGAAAGCCTTTTTATGATGAGAGATAAAAGAGGAGGGCAGCGGGGCACCCCCCGCCGTCCTTTATTCAGGGTCTTTTGATGAATTACAGTGGGGGCAGCTCCCCTGACTGCTGCACCCGCTGCATCCGCCTGCTTTGCGTGTCCGCAGCACATGCCGCGCTGCAAAAAAGACCGCCACTGCAAGCAGCAACACAATCACAATCGTCGCCAAATTGGCAGACAACCATGCAAACATTTCAATTCCTTCTTTCTAACCGATTACGCCTGTATGCTACGCACTTGTGTGCGGCGGCTCAGCGTATTCTTATACGGATTGGGTCGGAAAATCAGGTAGATTAACAATGCCGCTACCACAATTGCTACAACTGTACCAATACCGAATCCGCCGCCTGCAAACAAGTTTCCAATCTGGTAGACGCAAAGCGAGATGGCATACGCAAATACGCACTGATACCCAATCGCAAACCAAGTCCATTTTGCGCTGTTCATTTCCCGTTTAATGGCGCCAATTGCCGCAAAGCACGGTGCACACAGCAAGTTGAACACGAGGAAGGAATATGCCGCCAGAGCCGTGTAGCTTGACGCCAGTGTTCCCCAAACCTCTACGCCATCTTCTGCAACTTCTGCAAAACCGAACAGGATACCAAACGTGCCAACAACATTTTCTTTTGCAATCAATCCTGTAACAGCCGCAACTGCCGCTTTCCAGTCGCCCCAGCCAAGTGGCGCAAATATCACAGCAATCACGTTACCAATATTCGCAAGAATAGAATTGTTCAAATCTTCTACCATGCCAAAGCCATCCTCAAATCCAAAGCCTTGCAGGAACCACAGTACAATGGTGGAAAGCAGAATGATTGTTCCTGCTTTTTTGATGAACGACCAGCCTCTTTCCCACATGCTACGCAGCACATTGCCGACTGTCGGCAAATGGTAGGCAGGAAGCTCCATCACAAACGGCGCGGGGTCGCCTGCAAACATTTTTGTTTTCTTCAGCATGACACCCGAAACAATAATTGCGGCAATCCCTATGAAATATGCACTCGGTGACACCCACCATGCGCCGTCAAACAACGCGCCCGCAATCAGCGCGATAATCGGCAGTTTCGCACCACAGGGAATAAACGTAGTGGTCATGATGGTCATTTTTCTGTCGCGGTCGTTTTCTATCGTCCGCGACGCCATGACGCCCGGCACGCCACACCCTGTCCCGATTAAAATAGGAATAAAGGATTTTCCTGATAGTCCGAATTTTCTGAAAATTCTATCCATGATAAAAGCGATTCTCGCCATATATCCGCACGCTTCCAGGAACGCAAGGAAAATGAACAATACAAGCATTTGCGGCACAAATCCCAGAACTGCACCAACACCGCCCACGATACCGTCCAGTA